>JBCCKB010000063.1:0-12108 GCA_039027595.1 Pseudomonadota bacterium
CGTGGGAGAGGATGTGCTCGTGTCGCTCGGCGTGGCGCCCGACCGCATCTTCTGGGAGCGTGAGAGCCGCAACACCGCAGAAAACGCAAGGCTCACACGCGCACTGGTGCGCGCATCACCGGGAGAAGACTGGGTGCTTGTCACGAGCGCCTTCCACATGGGCCGCGCCCTCTCGAGCTTTGAGGCGGCTGGTTGGCCGCCGCTCATCCCCTACCCCGTCGACCACCGCAGCGGCCGCTTTATGGCGGGCATAGGCTGGGACCTGCCCGGTAAGCTCGCGCCCCTCAACATCGCCCTGAAAGAATGGACCGGCCGCCTCGCCTACCGCGCCTTCGCTCGCTAGACGGCGGGCGGCGTCAGCATAGCCGATCCAGGGGCGGGGCTCATGGCTGCTCAAGCAAAGAAAAAAGGCGGCCAAAGAGGCCGCCTTCCTTCGATATCCCTGGTCTCTCTAGCGAGACAGGATCGTGCCGATGGCCACACCGAGGAGCGCCGCGCCGATATCGCTGTTGCTGTTGCTCTGGCGGCTTGAGGACGACCCGCTGCTCTTGCGCGCAACCGGCGGCGTGTAGACGTAGGGCGTGAAGCGGCCCTCGGTCTGCGACACCAGCAGCTGATATTGCGGAACCGAAAGGAACCCGGTCGGGATAAGCCCGTTCGAAGCCTGCCAGGCAGAAATCCCCGCGCGCGTCTTGCGGCCCCATTGCCCGTCCACGCCGCCTACGCTGTTGCCCGTCGCGTTCAGCCGTGCCTGGATGTTGCCGCGCAAGGTGCGATCGAGGTCCAGGCGTTGCTCGGTCACCTCGTTGGTAGGCAAGGACCGGAGCGTTGCGGAGATCGGCAGCACCAGCGGCCCCTGCTCGACGATCATGGCGCTGCGCGAATTGGCCGGCGCGGGCGGGATGACGCCCGTGGACGCGCTGGGCGCCGCGGCAGACATAAGCACCCCGCCATTGCCGTCACCCTCGAGGCGGCGGATCATGCGACGCGCATTGTTGGCGTAAAGGCCCTGCGGAAAACTCTCCAGATAGGCGCGATAGTCTTCCGGATCGCCGGTCTCGCGTGCGAGATCGAAGAGCATCTTCTGCATTTCAAGCCGCTGATCGCCGAGGGGCGCCGCCGCCTGCGGTGCCACGGCAACGGCTTGAGTTTCCTCGCCAGGCGCTGGCTGGAAGCGCGTGACGGGGTTGAGCATCACCGGACCCGTTAGAGACACGTTCAGCCAGGGACGCTGCTGCTGGTTCGTGGCGTTGTAGACATCGCCCGTCACCCGCGTGAAGACCTCCGCTATGTCGGTGTTCTCGGCCCCGAGATGCCGCAGAAGCGCTGTGGTGAAGGGCGAGTTCACGCCTTCGCCGTCAAGCGCGACATTGCCAGGGCTCGTTGCAAACGCGATGGCCATGCCTTTGCCGGAGCTCGACACTTTCATCTCGGCCAAGCCATTTGCGACGGCTGTGGACCGCGTCGAGCCCAGCGAGCGCGACAGAGTGGAGGCCAGTGGGTTGTCACGGCACGCGTCCAAGAAGACGAGGTTCACGGCATCAGAGAGCGACATTTGCCGCGTGATGAAGTCCACCGGCACCGCTTCGAAATCGAGCGCCGTCTCATCCTGGAACGCCGCGTCGACCGGCACGAGGTAGTTGACCCCGTCGACGGCCATGCCGTGTCCGGCGTAGAAGAAGAGGTTCAGGTCGCTTTCACGGGACGCTCTCGCGAAGTCGCGGAGGAGCCGCTCAATGCCGAATTTATCGAGGTCAAAGCCGGTGTAGGTTTCGAAGCCCAGCGACTCCAGCTTATTGCTCATCGCCTGGGCGTCATTGACCGGGTTGGCCAGGGGAGCGGCGTGCAGATAGGCACCGTTGCCGATCACCAACGCGACTTTACGCTCTGCCGTCGCTTCAGCGGTGCCCGCCTGAAACGCAAAGACCAAGGACGCACAAACAATTATCGATTTCAGTGCCTTCAACATGGGGATGTCTCCTTGGAAAGGGTCAGGACAGAGGCTGCAGGTTGATGATCTCAACGCGCCGGTTCAAAGGGTTCATAATATTCGTCGGGTCCATGGGGCGTGTGATCCCGTAGCCCACTGGGATGAGCTGGTTGGCGGGGACCTCGAAATGCACCGTGAGGAATTCCACCACCGCTTGGGCGCGGCGCTCTGACAGCGCTTGGTTCATGACGGGGTCGCCCCGCCCATCTGTATGCCCAGCGACCTGAAAAGTGGTGGCGGCCATGTTGGGATGCAGCAATGCCTTCGCCAGAGAGCGCAGCGCCAGCATGCCGTCAACGGTGAGGCGCGCTGACCCAAGCTCAAAGTTAATCGTGAGGTTGCTGGTCGGGAGGTCCACGTTCGGCGGCAGCGGGCCCTGGATGTTGATGCCGCGCTTGGCCACGGGCGTCATGGAGCGCACCATGGGGCCTGCATTTTGGGGCATAAGCTGCTGGAGAATGGCCTGACTGTCCTGGAAACCCTGGGCAAAAGACGGAGACGCACCTAAGCATGCGAACAGCATTGCAGCGGCAAAAAGTCTTTTAATCATCGGCAATCTCCAAATAACCAACAGGCTCTATCGTCTCATCCAGGCACCACCGTTAGGTGCAATACTTCTGCCGAAATCTCTCGTTGTCCAGCACCGGCTTTGAATTCGACGTCTATACTGGAATTCAAAAGATCCAAAAAGACGCCTTGATCAATGGCGCGGCTCCGACCATCGGCGGCGAAATACTGGCCGGCTGCGCCTTGCTCGAGCGTCTCTAGCGCTTCGATTGGACTGCGGGAGGCAATGCTGATTATCGCCTCGGTGCCCGCCGGCGACGCGGCTGTGTATAACTGTCGGCCTTCAAGCCCGTCTCCAAAGCGCAGGACCGACCGCGGTGGATGTTGTTTGCGGATCAAATTGCGGCGCGGGAGGAGATTAACGACAGTTCCGTCAGCTTGCAGATAGGCGAGATAAACAAATGCAAAGAAGTCAGGCGTGATGACTTCGAAGGCGAGGCTCTCATTATAAGCGACGCGCGATTTGCCTGCGAGCATCCGAATGGACGGCTTGTTCTGCGAGGTCAGCGGGAGTTCCAGCGCCTCGAGGGCCGAGCAGACGGGGAACGGCCGCGCCACCACTTGCGACGTCAGCTGCCGCCCGAAGCGGGTCTGCAATGCCGTCAGATCAGCCTCATGTTGCACGTGGCCTGTAAGGAAGAGGGAGCCGCTTTGATCCTCAGCCCAGAAGAGGCTCGCGCATTCGAAGGGCAGATCGATCCGAACCCTCGGAGCCAAAGTCGCAGCGCAGTCCACAGCGCTGGACACGCGGGCTATCGCGCTTTCCCTGAAGGCGGTTTTGCCGAGGGCCAGCAAGTCATCGCGACACGCGCCTTGCGCGAATGCGACGCCGGGATGATCGGCAATTTGGGCGCCCAGGTCCCCGCTCGTTTCGTCGGTCGCGCCCGTGTTGCCGAAACGTTGCCGTGAAAAACTGCCGGAGGACGCTCGGCTCAGCTCCGTTTCCCAGGCAGCCATCTTCGCTTCGGCCTCGTCGAGAGCGCTTTCCATCTCCAAGATTTGTCGGTTGGCATCAACGATCAGCGCATCCACGACCTGCAAATCTGGACGCAACTGGGCCTGCGAGGCAGAGCCCGCCGCCATCAGGCCAGCGCATATCACCGCACCTATTCGCACCATGCCGCCGCCTCCCGATAGGCGCGCTGCGTGCGCCCGTAGAGCTGCAGCGCACTCCGCGCGCGCTGATAGCGGCTTTCCATATCCAGCTCGGAGCCGTCCATCTCAGTTACGCCGTCATCGGGCCAACATGTCTCGAGATGAAAGGCGATATCGCTCAGATCGCGCCGCGAGACACTGCCCACCTGGTTATCCATGCTCGCAAGCATTTCGAGCATGTAGGAGGGGCACATGCCTTCAGCGTGGTTTGGCTTCAGGCCCTCAAAAGCCACCGCCGTCGTATTCACGCGCGCGACCATGGTTTCCAAAGTGTCGAAATAAGCATCGAGCGCGGAAGCCGATTGGTGGCCGGAGAGTGAGTCACGAAAACAGAGCGCGTTGGACCGGGAACGCTGTCCCTGCGGCGCAACCGCCGCGGTCTGTTGGGGTGCGCTCGGTTGCGTTGTCCCAAGCGTGCCGAGCCCCGAACCCGTCTGGCTTCCACGCAGCACCGCCACCTGGGTTGAGATCCGTTCGATGGATTCATCAATTTTCGAAAGATCCAACGCGCGCAAATCTTGTTCGGTCACCTGTTGGGCCGACACGGCCATTCCCGCCAGCCCCGCGAAGCAAACCAGAAGATGTCTCAGGGAGTTAAACAGCAAAATACGTCCGTCACATTGTCATCTTTAGAGTGCGCGAATCATTTGAAAGAGCAACTTCTTCGAAGCATAATTTTTCAATGCATGTGCAGCAACATATGTGGCGCGCCTCGAAGGCAATGATTTTAGGTCGTCTTCGCACTTATGCCGCCCTCGCCGTCGGATTGTCTGCGCTGCCGATTACATCCGCACATGCCACGGATGTGGGCGAAAGGCTGCTTCGAGAGTTTGAAAACCCCTACTCGCAGTTCGACTGCGATTCCGCGCCGGTGCTGGAGCGGCTGAAGTTTACGGGGTGCGGCTTCGGTTACATAACGACGCTGCCCATTTATTTGGCGCAACGCGAAGCGGCGCGCACCGAGCGGCTCGAGATAGAAAAGGCCCGTGCCTGGCTTTGGTTTGCCGAGCCGCCAATTGCCGAAAACTGCAATACCATTCCCGAGCTAGAGCGCGCGAAGTTCGCCTATCAGTGTCAGCCGAGAGCGGGCGGCACGGATGCGCTCGGGCTCTTGGAATTGAACCTGGTGAGACTGCAAAACAAGCGCGAAGCATTGGCTGCGCGGGTCGCCGTTCTGCGCAGCGATTATGAGCGCCTGCGCGCGCGCGAAGAGGTGGTGGGGAGGCTCTCCCCCCAGGAGCGCGAGCAAGTCGCGCAGCTCAATACTGTTTTGGCAAGTTTGGACAGAGCGCTGAGCAAACAAGATGCCATGTCTCGGTTCGCTTTCGAGCTGCAACGGAACCAAGTCAATTTGGACACAGTCTCCGGCGTCAACCTCGTGGACGCGCCCGGGGGGCTTTTGATCCGATCCTCCCCCGAGCGCACCGCGCCAGAGCTCGGCGTCGCGACAAATGGGGACGTCGTCGTGCTGATCAGCATGGCGGGGATAAACGACGGCACGCTCATGCTCGTCCATCCGGACTACGGGCTTGGGTATGCTGACAGAACCGAATTTTATGCGCAGTGAGCGCAAAGGGGTTAGGCTCATGCTAAGACGGATGTCTGTTTCTTCCTGCCGCAGCTTTGTTTGGGCTGCGGTCATTGGCATTTTTGGCTCCGCGGGCCCCGTCCAGGCGCAGGACGAAGAGCTTTTCCTGACGATCACGACCGGCTCGCCGAACGGCACCTACATGCGCTTTGCGCGCGAGATTTCAGAGATGCTGCCGGATGTGCGCTTCGAACTCGTCCCAAGCGAGGGGTCCGTGCAAAACCTCAAGCGCCTCATCGGTTATGAGGGCCACGAGGAGCAAAAATACTACCAGCTCGCCCTCGTCCAAGCGGATGTTTTGGACCAACTGCGCGCCCGCGCCGAGGGCAGCGAGGTCCTTAAATCGGTTGTTGATCGCATCCGGGTCGTGATGCCCCTCTACGGTGAGGAAATCCATGTCTTCGCTGAGGAGGTGGTCGGCATGGACAGCCTGAGCGACATCATGGGCAGCAACGCGCTGGTGAATGCCGGCGGCGAGCGAAGCGGCACGAACTTGACCTCCAGGTGGCTCTTCGAACAGCTCGGCCACGGGCAGGAAACGACGAACTGGCAGAACTTTTCAGTGGAAAGTGGTCTACCCGCGATTGGCGCGGGATATGACATCCTCTTCGACGTGTCCGGTGCGCCGAGCAACTTGGGCAAATCGATCTCGCCCGAGCAAGGCATCGAGCTCCTCCCAATCACGGATTACGGCACGCTGCTTGACAGCCCGGAATCCCCCTATCGAGAAGCTCTGCTGACGCGGGACGTTTATCCCTGGCTGGACGAGCCCGTGCCGACGCTCGCGGTCACCGCATTGCTCGTCACCTTCGATTACGACGAGCAGAACCCATACTGCGATTTGATCGCTCGGCTCACAGCCGCGATCCGCGACGGGCTGGAAGTGCGGAAAAACCCCATCTCTGGAAGCCACCCCAAATGGCGGGAGGTCGACTTGGTCGGCGCCGCGAACCGCAATGACATATACCGATGCTCCGCCCGCGTCTTGAACGCGCGATAGGCGACACGGTGGGGAGGTCATTCGCCCATAGGTTTCTCGCCGGAACCCTGGCCATAGGCGTTCTGGTGCTTCCGGCGTCTCAAGCGCAGGCAGCCAAGGACAGGTTCGCCTTCATCGTCGGCAACAGTGCCTACGTCAGGGGGGCAAACAACGAGCCGCTCAAGAACTCCGTCTTCAACTTGGTGACGCCAACGAATGACGCGGTTGCCTACGCCGAAGCCCTGGAGGGCCTGGGCTGGGAGGTGATAAATGAGGGGCTCGTCAATAAAACGCGCCGAAAGCTGCTGGCCGATCTGGATGAAGCGTCAAAGCGCGTCACCCAAGGCTCCGAGGTCGTCTTCATATTCAACGGCCACGGCTTCAGTGACGACGGGACCAACTTCCTCGTGGGCGTTCCGGAAACCGGCGAAAGATTTTCATCCGTCCCGGACATGGAGACCGGCTCCATTTCGCTCGATGACGTGGTTTCAAAACTCAGCGTGGGGCGGCCGGAGCGGATCATTCTGATCATCAACGCCTGCGGCGACGAACCGCTCGTGTCCGATGCGTCCCGGGCCCCTGCCCGGCCAATTTTCGATGACATCGACAGCGAAATACTCGTGCTCTACAGCTCTTCGCCGCGCGGCATCGCCTATGATCTGCTCGACAACTCAGAGCGTGAGGTCCGCTCTTCGGGGGATGACTTCGGTCTTGTCCTGTCGAGCGAGGAGACAGAGCAACCGCGCGAGGTCTTGTCGCTCTTTTCACGATACATGGTGCCCCTCCTCACGGAAGACCGCCCTCTCGTGAGCCTCTTCACAGAAGTGCGCATGGCCGTTGAGGCGCAAAGCCGATTTTCAGCCACGGATCGCGGTTTGCCCATCCTCGAATGGCGCCAAATCCCCCACGTGCTCTACGACACGATTGATGGAAGCTTCAGCCTCGTTTCCGCCGATGTTGATGAGGAAACCACCGCAAACGCTTCCGACTGGCGCGATGACGGGCGCCTGTGCAGAATTGAAAACGAGTTTCTCGAGGAAGCGTTGAGCCTGCGCCAACAGGGCATCGCCGACACGTCCCCCCAGGCTCAGGCCGTCAAAGACTGCATCTTAGAGGCCGCTTTGAGCGACCTTGGGATTTCGAGCTTGGGCTTCGATGCCGAAGGCGGGAGTGTGATCATCTCCCAAACCAACACTGTCTCCGAGTTTCGCACCAACGATCGCATCTCCATGGCCAATGTGATGCTGGAAGGCCGCCGCGAGCGCTTCTTCTTTCAGTCCTTGGACGTTTTCCAGGACATGCTCGCCTCGACATACTTCGAGCCAGGCAGTCAGTTCGCTTTTGGCTGGCGACGCAATGACGGAACGCTCCCGGCCTCGGGCTTCGCGCGGAAAGACTTTTAAGGAGGCATGGGGATGAGATTACTGGCGACATCAGCCTTCTTTGCGGCATCACTCCTTGCCACATCCGCTGCCGCGCAATTCCAGGAAATGGTGGTCACGAAGTCCATCGAGGTGGACGAAACCGTTCAGGCCTCGGCTGGAACGATGTCAGGATCGCAGCGCCTTGCGATCCGTACCAACACCCTCTTTGCTGCCTTTCAGCTCATTAGGAGCGAGAGCGCAAAAGATAACACAATCAGCATTCCAGCGATCCGAGCCGCGCCCATCAAAGTGCCGCAGGCAGCCGCTGAACAGCTCGAACTGTTCTTTTGCGCCGAGATCAAAACGGTCAACGGTTTCTACGAAGCCCTTGGGACCAGCACCAAGCTCGAGAAAGCCATCCCGGCCGAACAGAGCGTCGACGCGAGCAATGCAGCTTCGGGGCCTCTGTTGTCCCCGTTCGAGCTTTTCGAAACAAAGGAAAGCCACTTCATCGACGATAACTATTCAGAGGACTTGATGCTTCTGCGCGCCTTTGTGGCACCCGATTGCGCAGCAGGGCAGTCGAGCTACTACGTGCCGCTATACTTCGACGACAGCGCCGACACCCTTCTGGCCGTTTTTGAGATTGGCAACGCCAACGTCGAAGCGACCATCCGTGGGATTTCGGCGGATGGCCGCGCCGACCCGGAACGCACGCCCTTTGTCTGCGAAGCCACAAAACGCGTGGCGAGCGGCTTTGACTGCACGTTGTCGATCTTCGATGACTGGCGGAGCGATCACAGCCTCTTTGAAGTGAGGGTGAGCATCGAGCAGGCGTTCCGCGAGAAGCAGTTCTTTTTGGCTCGGATCACGCTGCCGGAGCTTCGAGCGGATGAAAGCCAGTAGCCCAAGGTCAGCCCCCGCCGAACCGTGCCGCGGATGAGCGATCACGAGACCCGCAGGCGCCGGATACGAAATCGCGTGGTCGGATCGCCGATGGCCTTGTTTCGGGCCTGTAAGCACCGACAACTCAGGCGTTTTTTCTGCATTGTGCTTCCATGGCTGAGCATCGCGATGTTTGCCTCGCTCGTGGGCCTCGTGACCGTTCTGGTGATGTTTACCGTCTTGGCGCCATCGGGTGGGCTGTTTGTCTTGTCGGCGGAGACCAGTCGCCTTGAGTTCCGCGTGCGGAGCAAATCCCGGGCCGATATCATTCTTGACGGGGTCGTGGTCCAATCGCGCGGGACCCCGGTGGTCGGAGAGTTCGGAGAGCCCGGCGAGGTGTTTTGCTACTCGGGCGTTTTCACCCCGCCATTGGACTCCTTAGTGGAACTCACGGTCGAGCAAGGCGCGCCACGGCTGCGCGTGACCGCATTGAATGAGGGGCTCCTAAGTCGGGCGATCGTCCGGGCGCGGCCCAATGAACCCACGGTTTTGGGACGCAGAACCGCGCGCTCAATTAATGGAGTGGCCGATACCGCGGGCCTTGGAGACCCCGCGACAGGGCAAGCTGATCCGCAGAAAGCGCGGCTGAGCTTTAACGGCGAGCGCATCACGCTCCAAAACAACAACAGCTCTTTTGATCTTGACGAGTTCAGCCCGGCTCAGAGCGCGGCCATGAGCCTGCAACTGATCGACCCAGAGTCACAGCCCGGCAACCTTCAGGTCGGCGATCTGACGCTCGATCTGCCCGTGGACGTCTTCAGCGATGCCCGTTGCGCGAATGAAGACGGCTCGACACCGTCTAAATTCGCCACCCGCACCAATCCGATCAATCTCAACGGCCCGGCCATCATCGGGCGCAAGCTTAGACCGATCGAAGGAAATGACGTCGTTTTGGAGGAGATCCCCTTCATCAGAAGCAGCGTTGAGATCATCATTCGCCAAGTGCTTTGCAAAGAGCGCTTCGCCATTCTGGGCGACGCGGCGTCTTTTCAAGCCGACCGAGAGTGCAAGCGCATTTACCGCGTGGACAATGACCGCATCGATCTGCCGCCGGGCTCCGCAATTACGGGCAGGGTCGATAACGACATCGCGTCCGACTTTTACGGCCAGGTGACGTTTGAGGACGGACGATATCAAGTCCAGGCCTCAACGGAAGCAGAAGCCTTTCAAGTCCTGCGACCCGGTGCTGGCGGCCGCATTTCAGACGCCAATCAGGTCTCCGTTCCCCTCTTGGGCAGGCTCCTCCTCGAGCCATGGTTGATCGTCATGGCGTCGATCTTTTTCACGCTTTCCGGTCTCGTTCTCGGTATCCTCCAGATCGAGGACCAGGACAATCTGCTGGGTCCCGCGGACCAGGATCAGGCCAAATCTTAATGGTATCCCCGCCCCCGCTCGCAGGAGAGCCGCTACATCTGAAAAGGGTGACCCGGAGGCCCGCAGCTTTGAACTGGAGCAATCAGGATGGGGTGTAGGTCCAGCGGTAGTGCGGCGGTGTTGGGCCTTTGTTGCGGCCGCCCTGCTGCATTTGTTCCCAAGAATGGGCCAGCACGCCCACCGATCTCGACAGGCAAAAGAGGCCGCGGGCGAGCGGCGGGGCGAAGCCGAGTTCTGCGAAAATCACCGCGGTGGCGCCGTCGATATTGAGCGGAAGGGGGCGCCCTTTGCGCCGCGCGAGCTCCGCCTCGACCCGGCAGGCAATGTCTCGAAACCTGCCCTTGCAGGCCTTTTCAGTCACCGCCTCATCGACGAGCTCCATGAGCCTTGGGGCGCGGGGATCGACCGTCCTGTGGAACCTATGCCCAAAGCCGGGGACGATCTTGCCGTGCGCGCCAGTCCAGGCGTCGAGCGCCTCGGAGACAGACCCCGCGTAGCCTTCGAGATGGTGATAGAGTTCCACAGCTTGCTCGCCGGCACCCCCATGGACGTCACCGAGCATATTCACCGCTGTCGCCATCGCGTTGTTAAGGGGCAGCCCGCAGGTCACGGCCATGCGCGCGGCGGCAATGGAGGGGGCTTGGGGCCCGTGATCGACGGCCGCCACAAGCGCCGCCTCGAAGAGCTTCGATTGCGACGCCGTTGGCCGATCCCCGCGCACCATGAGCCAAATGATCTCTGGGAAGCTCACATGTCCGATGAGCTGCTCTATGGGGTGTCCGCGCAGCGCGATGCGGCCCGGCTCCATTTGGATGATCGACGTGCGCCACCAGTCCGAGACGTCGCTCACACCACACCCTCTTTCGCCAGCTCTTCGTGAGAAAGGCCAAGCTCGGCCCAGACCTCTGAATTGTGCTGCCCCAGTGCAGGAGGCGGGATGTCTGCGCTGGGCCTCATGCCATCGACCACCACGGGAGAGGCGGACAGCTTTATGTTTTCGCTCCCCAAAGCGAATTCTGAGAGGACGCTGTGATCTGCTGAACTTAGCTCCTCCAGAATTTGCGGGACGGTCAGCACGGGGCCGGTCGGCACCCCGAGCTTGTTGAGAGCCGCGGTCCAGTGCGCCGCTGGCTGGGACCTGAGCGATTTCTCGAGCTCTGCTCGAAGGCTGAGGCGATTGGCCTTGCGGTCCTCCCGCGTCAGGTAAAGCGGGTTCGCGAGCAAGTCCGCGCGGCCCAGGTGCTTTGCGAGCGCCTCCCATTGCTCATCGCGATTGGCGGCGATGTTGATCGGTTGATCGGCTGTCGCGAAGGTCCCCGATGGCGCGGAGGTCGAGTTCTCATTCCCTTGCGCCGTAGGGGTGACGTCACCGATGGCGTAGTTCGACACGACCCAACCCATGGAGGACACGACAGCCTCCGTCATTGAGACGTCCAGAAACGCGCCTCGGGGCTCGGCGTTCAGGTGCGCCGCAATGGCCATGGCCGCCGTCATACCGCCCGTCGTATCCGCCAAGGGATATCCGACGCGGTAGGGCGCGGTGTCGGGCGCGCCAGTAATGGACATCACGCCCGAGACGCCCTGCACGATCTGGTCATAGGCGGGGTCTGCCGCGCGCGGCCCCGTCTGCCCAAAGCCTGAGATCGCGCAGTAAATGAGGGCTGGGTTCACTTTTTTAAGGGCTGCATAGTCCAAGCCGAGCCGTGCCATAACGCCGGGCCGGAAGTTCTCGACGAGGACATCGGCTTTGCGCACGAGCCTTTTAAGAAGTTCCTTGCCGCGCTCCGCCTTCAGATCGAGGGTGACGGAGCGCTTCCCGGCATTCTGCGCGAGGAAGCTGATGCCCATCCCCGCCTTATTGCGCTCAGGATCGGCGCCCAGGACGCGGGCCAAGTCGCCCGATCCCGGGCGTTCGACCTTGATGACATCCGCGCCCAGGAGCGCCAACTGATAGCAGCAATAGGGACCGGCCAAGACATTCGTCAGGTCAAGAACTCTGACGCCATCGAGGGGTCTAGTCCCCATCGGCCACGCCCTCCGCGCGCAGACGGGCGCGGCGCTGGCGGTAGCTCGGCAAGACCACGAGCACGAGGGCCAAGACCAGGAGGGCCAGCGTCATCGGGCGCTCCCAGATGAAGCCGACGCC
>JBCCKB010000064.1:0-12102 GCA_039027595.1 Pseudomonadota bacterium
CGAACATATGCCCAGGACCTGGAGAGTGATCGGGTTATTGTCGACAAGCGGGTCGACGAGCATTTCTCTTCGCGTCTGGGGCATCAGACCTCTCCTGCCTTTAATCGCTCAAGGAAGGGTGCGAACCCCGCTTCGCCCATCCAGAACTTGACCAAATTGTCGACGCCCACTGTTGTTAACGTCGCACCGGCCAATGCGTCGATGTGGTATTCCGCGCCCGCGGCTGGCGGTGTCTTGGCGACCGTGATTTGCAAGTCGCCAGCGTCATCGGCAAGCTTCTTGCCAGCCCAAAGCGCTTTCCATCTCGGATTGTCCACTTCCGCGCCAAGCCCTGGTGTTTCGGCGTGCTCGTAGAACTGGAGCCCGAAGATATCGTTGCCGTTTTCCTCGATTGCGATGAAGCCATAGAGTGTCGACCAGAGCCCGTAGCCGTGTATCGGCAGGATCACTTTGTCGATTTCACCCGTTTCGTCGCGAAGGAGGTAGACCGTTACAAATTGCGACTGCCTCCCGATGCCCGCTGGATCCTCGTCGAGCGCCACGGAGGTTGCGGGGTCATCCGCCGCGGCTCTATCGTCAAAGCTTGCCGGATCGAAGGTGTCCGTGAACTCTCCGGTCGCAAGTTCAAGCACATGCGGCTCAAACGCCTCAAAGGCTGCGATAACATCCTGGCCTGGATCATAGATCCCCGCCACTTGGAGGATATTGACCTGCTTATCCTTGAGCGCGTTCACCGCTTGAATGGGACGAAGGGAGACGGCTGTTGCCGAGACAATCATCGAAGCGACAAGACAGAGCGCCACCGCGACGAACACCGTTTTCGCCACTGAATCCGCCGGCATATCGAGAAGCCGCCGCATGAGGCCGGGTTTCCCTCCCGTGTCGTCAGGCATGGCGTCGCGCCCTCCGCTTGATGTTCGCCTGAACGACGAAATAGTCGATCAAGGGGGCGAAAACGTTACCAAACAAAATCGCGAGCATCATGCCTTCGGGAAATGCCGGGTTGATCACGCGGATGAGCACAACCATCACGCCAATGAGGGCACCGTAGATATAGCGGCCGACATTGGTATGCGATCCAGAGACCGGCTCTGTGACCATGAACACGAGCCCGAAGGCGTAGCCGCCAATGACAAGATGCCAATACCAGGGCATCGAGAACATCGGGTTGCTATCCGACCCTATGATATTGAGAAGGAGCGAAAAGCCTATCATCCCACCCAGGCACCCCACGACCATTCGGTAGTTGGCGATACGGGTCATCAAAAGGAACGCAAGCCCAAGCGCGCAAGCGATGGTTGACGTCTCTCCGATAGAGCCTTGGATTGTGCCCACGAAGGCTTGGGTCCATGTGATTCCGTTTATTGCGAGGCTTTCCACGCCCTGGGCGGCCGATAGTCCAAGCGCTGTCGCGCCGGAAAACCCATCCACCGGGGTCCAGATTGTATCGCCCGACATTTGCGCGGGGTAGGCAAAGTAAAGGAACGCGCGCCCACACAGCGCGGGGTTCAGAAAGTTCTTTCCGGTCCCCCCAAAGACCTCCTTGCCGATTACCACCCCAAATGAAATTCCCAATGCAACCTGCCACAGCGGTGTGCTCGCGGGCAGAATGAGAGCGTAGAGCATAGAAGTGACAAGAAAGCCCTCGTTCACCTCGTGGCGGCGGATGGTGGCGAAGACCACCTCCCAAATCCCGCCAGCCACGAGCGTTGTGATGTAAATCGGCAGGAAATAGGTGAGCCCGTGCATAATGTTCGCAATTGGGTTCGCTGGATTGAACCCGAACGTCGCGCCAATGATTGCCGCTCGCCACCCAGACGCCCCATGTTCCGCGATCCCCAAATTGGTTTGAAGGCCGACATTGTAGAGCCCCATGAGGATGCATGGGATCGTCGACAGAACCACGTAGGTCATGATCCGCTTCATATCGATGTAGGATCGCGCGTGCGGCGCCGCTGTCGTGACAGTCTTGGGCGTGTAGAGAAAGCTCTCAACCATCTCGTAGAGCGGAAAGAACGTTTCCCACTTTCCACCCTTTTCGAAGTTCGGCTCGATCCGATCGAAGAAGCTCCTGAGACCCATGGGGCTAACCCTCCTTCTCGATCTTGCTAAGGCAATCGCGCAGCGCCATCCCGTATTCATACTTGGCCGGGCAGGCAAACCCAACGAGGCCAAGATCTTCTTCGTCGAGCTCAAGGGCCCCAAGTGCCTGGGCGCTGTCGGTATCCATCACCAGAAGCGAGCGCAAAAGCTGAGTTGGCAAGAAATCCTGCGGCATGAGCTCTTCAAACGTGCCGATAGGCACCATTGCCCGCCGACCACCGTTTAGGTTCGATGTCAGCGCGTGCAGTTTCTTAGAAAACGCCGAGCCCAAGACGGGCTGAACCGCGTATTTTCCCGGCATGGGTCGGATCCAACCCATTGGGATTTGCTCGCGGTCCTCCTCGATCACGGTGATCTGGCGCGCATAGCGTCCGAGATAGGCGCTGGGCCCTTCGCCCGCTCGACCGCTTAGCACAGAGCCCGAAATCAAGCGCGGCTGCCGGGATGCATCGATCTCGCCATCGGTAAGGTCCAGCATCGAGGCGCCCATGACTGTGCGAATAAGCCTGGGGTTTTTGCAAAGAGGACCGGAGAGCGCGATCACCCGCTCCGGGTTTAGCCGTCCGGTCTCCAAAAGCCGTCCGATCGCGATCACGTCTTGATACCAGATCGTCCAAGCCATCCGCTCGGATGACGGGGGCTCGAGAAAATGCATATGCGTCCCGGGTAAGCCAGCAGGGTGGGGCCCCGAGAAATCGGCCGTCGTCACACCTTCTATGCCGCCGCCCGGAACGTCCTTGCCAGTTTCGTGGCAGAGATACGTGCTGCCGCCGCTTAGCCGCGCCACGGCTTCAAGGCCCGTGACGAATGCGTCCTTTGCGTCGGCGATCACGATGCTGGCGTCCGGCGCCAAAGGCTCGGTGTCCATCGCGGTGACATAGATCGCGGCGGGAACGTCGCCGGGCGTCGGCACCTTTGAATAAGGTCGCGTTCTAAATGCACCCCACAGCCCAGATGCGGCCAGCCGTTCCACGAGCCCCTCACGGGTCGACACATCTCCCACTGCGCTGAAATCGAGCGCTTCGCCGCCTGCAATCGCCTGAATTTCGACGCTGATGAGGACCCGCCGCGCGCCTCGGTTCACGGCCTTTATCCGGCCGGAGATCGGCGATACCACAAGCGCCTCGGGCGTGTCCTTGTGCGCAAAGATTGCGGAGCCCGGACCGACGATGTCACCCTCGGAAACCGCAAGCCTCGGCTTAAGCCCCAGATAGTCAGCGCCAAGAAGAGCAACGGAACGGATTTCCGGTCCGGTATGGATCTTTTGAGCGGGAACACCGGTTATGGGGATGTTCAAACCGCGCTTTAGCTTTATGTCCGCCACGGGTCTCCTTCCCGCATCCGTTGGCTACGTTTCGTCATGCGCCCCCCGTCTCGTAGTAACGCTGTCATGGCCTGATTCACCCGTCAGGCTTGGACAGCGCGCGCATGCCGCTGTGCAGCATGCCTTATCCCGCCGGAATTGACAAAGCGCTTCTTTGTCCCCACCTAAGCGCGATCCCACACGCGGAGCACGCATGGCACGTACGACATTTTTTGTTGTGATCCTGTTTCTTGCAGCATGCAGAGATCAGCCATCAGTTCTTGAGGTTTCTGGCGAAACAATGGGGACAACGTATAATATCGTCGCTGTGGATGCCTCGGCCGAACTGGATGCTGGCGACGTAAAGTCGCAGGTGGAGCAGGTGCTTGCCGATGTGAACGGTCAAATGTCGAATTGGGATCCAAACTCAGAAATCTCACAGTTCAATGCAGCACAAACCACCGAGCCGATTGCTATCTCGGCTGAACTCGCGACGGTTGTGCGGGCAGCAAACGAGGTCCACGAAAAAAGCCTTGGGCAGTTCGACGTGACCTTGGGCCCCTTGATCGAGCTGTGGGGGTTTGGCCCACGCAACTCTGAGAGCCCCGTGCCAACCGATGCGGCGATCGCATCAGCGCTTGAGGTTGTGGGCCAGTCAAAGGTTCTCGCGCTCGCCGAGGAGCCAGCCACGCTCAGCAAGGCGCTGCCGGAGACATCGGTATATCTGGCCGCAATTGCTAAGGGTTATGGGGTCGATATGGTTGCCGCCCTGCTGGTGGAGCTTGGGCTTGAGGACTACTTGGTTGAGATCGGGGGCGATCTGTTGGCAGCGGGCGAAAACCCCGAGGGCGTCCCTTGGTCGATTGGGATTGAAAAACCGGACGCTGGGGATCGCACCGTGGAGGAGGTGATCTCGATCAGCGGGCTCGGAATGGCGACATCGGGGGACTACCGGAACTACTTCGAAGAGAAGGGGGTCCGCTATTCACACATCATCGACGCCGAGACCGGCCGACCGATCGACCACGAAACCGCATCGGTCACTGTTCTTGCGGAAAGCGCGATGATGGCAGATGCCTGGGCCACGGCGTTTTTGGCTCTCGGGACAGCGCGAGGGTCTGTGATTGCCGAAGAATTGGACCTGGCGGTTTACTTCATTGATCGAGATGCAAGTCTTGGCGATGATGGCTTCCGGAGTTCTTCAAGCTCCCGGTTCCAGGCGCTCGTCGCCAAAGAGTAGGATTTGATATGTTGTCGACGTTCGCGCTCGCATTTGGCTTCTTGCTCTTGCTCATGGTTGGAATGGCGATCGGAGTGATTCTGAAGGGCCGGACCATCAAGGGCAGTTGCGGCGGGTTGAACGCCGTGGCGGGGGCTGACCGATGCGTGGTGTGCAAAAAAGAAATCGACCCCGAAAGCCCCCTTCGAGAGCGGCTTAATTGTCCTCGCGCGCGGCAAATGTCCGATCGCATGGGCGAAGACTGACCCCATCCTCCACATACGCCTTTGTCAAACGGGTTTGAGCGGCAAGAAGCCAACGAGGCCGAGGCACGCCGCCGCCAGGAGACCGAAGAGCCAAAGCTGCCAGCTCGGTCCCTCGGCTTTCCAGACACGTCTGTAGCTAGACCCTGCAAGTACGGCGACCACGAAGATAAGCGTCGCGGCCACCGGACTAAGAGCGAACTCGCCATGCATTGGGGTTGTGTTTCCAAAATTAAGTAACGTCGGCTAAGTTAGTTGACATAGTATGTTGCTAATACTCAAGGAGGAGAGTTTCCTGTGCCAGCTTCGTTCCAAGCACCCATGCGCCGAGACAAAATGCGCAAGAAGACTGTAAGCCAGTCGGCGACGAGCAATGTCTCAAAAGAAAGTGCTACGGTCGGGCAATTGCTCGACGGCAAGGGCAAGGATGTGATTTCGATCCGGCCTCAGGACACCCTCGCTGTTGCAGTGAAGATTCTGCGCGAAAAGCGAATCGGGGCACTTTTGGTGACGGATCAGAACAATTCGCTTTGCGGCATCCTTTCCGAGCGCGACATTGTTCGCAAACTTGCGGAAACCCCAGGTCAGACCCTGCCACAGTCGGTCGCGGAAAACATGACCGAGGAGGTTGTGACCTGCTCACTCGACGAGCCGCTTGTCGACGTCCTTCGCAAAATGACGGCGGGCCGCTTTCGTCACATGCCCGTTCTCGACGGCGACCAGCTCTGTGGCATGGTGACGATTGGGGACGTTGTGACTTACCGACTCAAGGAGCTGGAGCATGAGGCGC
This sequence comes from Pseudomonadota bacterium, assembly GCA_039027595.1. Classification (GTDB taxonomy): domain Bacteria; phylum Pseudomonadota; class Alphaproteobacteria; order Rhodobacterales; family Rhodobacteraceae; genus Ovoidimarina. The sequence goes on from JBCCKB010000064.1 coordinate 5,679, forward strand.
TTCAACTGAAGCAGATGGTCGTGGGGTAAATCACGCCCGAGCTGTTGAAATTGGGCGTGCGGAACAGCCCGTGGGTGGCACCAGGGATGCGCCAGTGCCGCTTTTGGCATGGCAAGCGGTGTCGAACCTGAGCCCGCCTAGTCGACGCTTGAGACCCAAAGCCTAGCGAAATGGTGCACCGGGCCGTGGCCGTGACCGACCGTCAACTGGTCAGCGGCTCCGATTGCTTCATGAACATAGCGTTTAGCTTGCCGAACGGCCTCCGTAAGATCATGACCCTGACCAAGCGCCGCCGCTAGTGCCGCCGAGAGCGTACACCCCGTGCCATGGGTGTTTCGGGTCGTATGGCGCGGGGTCGCGACCCATTCCGTGCTCTCCTTTGTTGCCAAGCAGTCCGGGCTGTCCTCTCCGCCGAGATGCCCCCCCTTGACTAGGACCGCTTTGGGTCCGAGACCGAGAAGTGCAGAGGCTTGCGCGGCCATTGCGTCGCGCGTCGTCGCAATTGGCTCTCCCAGCAAATACGCGGCTTCGGGCAGGTTTGGAGTTGCAAGCGTTGCAAGCGGCAAGAGGTCTTGGCGGAGTGCGGCGACCGCGTCTTCGGCTAGAAGCCGAGCGCCACCTTTGGCGATCATTACCGGATCAACAACGGTGGGTATCTGCGCCTCTTGATTGAGCGCCCTGGCGACGCCTGCCGCGATTTCAGCGGTTGCGACCATGCCAATTTTTACCGCATCCACGCGGACGTCTTCAAACACCGACTGAATCTGTGCCTGAACAAATTCTGAAGGCACGAGATGGACGCCCGTGACACCTTGAGTGTTTTGCGCGGTTAGCGCAGTCAGCGCGGTCATGCCGTATGCACCCATCGCCGACATTGCCTTTAGATCGGCCTGAATTCCTGCGCCACCGGAGGGGTCGGACCCCGCAATCGAGAGGACGTTAGCAATCATGCCAGCTCCGTCTCCTGATAGAATGCGCGTGCGGCGGCTGTTGGGTCTGGTGCGCCACAAATCGCCGATATGACTGCGAGCCCATCCGCTCCCGCGGCGAGAACGCCCGAATTGTGCTCGGCCTTGAGGCCGCCAATTGCCACGCAGGGCAGTGTTGTTCGCGCGCACAGGCGCTCAACCCCGTCCAAGCCGATCGCCGTGCCGTGGTCGCTCTTGGTTGCCGTTGCAAAGACCGTGCCGATGCCCAAGTAATCGACAATGCTCGGGTCAGCCGAAACCACGTGCTCTTCGGTCTCGCAGGATAGTCCTAGTATTGCGCTGGGTCCCAGGCGCGAACGCGCTTCGACGGCACTGATGTCTCCTTGTCCCACATGCGCGCCGTCCGCATCGGACAAGATCGCCGCCTCGACGTCATCGTTTATCAAGACGGGTACTCCGGTGCCTTTAAGCGCACCCTTGAGCGCATTTGCCTGGGCGATCCGGGTGCGCGTTTCGGCCGTCTTGTCGCGCAGCTGGACCATTGTCGCGCCGCCAGCGACCGCGCAGCGCACAGTGTCCACCAGGCCTCGTTCCGCGCACAGATCCGGGTCGGTCACAAGGTAGAGGCGCAACGCACGCGGGCTTAGTCCCATACCACCGCGCCCGCACTAAAATCGCCTGGCGTTACGGCGGCAAGCTGGTCAATGAAGTGCACGGCAAAACTCCCGGGCCCGTCCGACATGGTTTGCGCCAGCCGTCCCGCCTCAGCGTAGTGCTGTAGAGCTGCGACCGACGCCTCGAAAGGTGGGGCGACCGCGGCATATCCTCCCACGAGGGCCGAGAGCGCGCAGCCAAGCGCCGTAACGCGTGGCATAAGTTCGGAGCCCCCGGAGATGCGCGCCGCCTTATTCCCGTCCGTCACGAAGTCTAGCTCGCCGGTCACCGCAACAATGCAGCCTTGCGCTTTAGCCAGGGAACGGGCTGAGGCTTCGGCGGCCGCGACGCTATCGCCGCTATCCACGCCCTTGCCCGATCCAGTCTCTCCGGCGAGCGCCAAGATCTCGGAGGCATTGCCGCGCAAGATCGTTGGACCTTGCGCCAAGAGCCGGCGCGTGGCCTCCGCTCGAAAAGGGGTTGCGAAATGGGCGACGGGGTCAAGGACCCACGGCGTGCCGCTTTCGTTGGCCGCCGTTGCCGCCTTGAGCATCGCGGCAAGCCAAGGCGCCGAAAGCGTCCCGATGTTGAGCGAAAGCGCGCCCGCGACGGGTACGAAGTCGGCGACCTCTTCCTCGGCGTGGATCATCGCCGGTGAGGCACCGGCTGCCAGCAGCGCATTGGCCGTTATATTCATCGCCACGTAATTGGTGATGCAGTGAACGAGCGGCGCGACGCCACGCAGCTCCACAAGCGCTTGACCTGGCGACATGTAATCCTCCCGTCGGTGCTGGAGAGTTTGGCGTCCGGCCAAATGGCGCGGTCTGCCTCCCTCCGCCGGCATGACCCGGTTCAGGTTCAAAGGGTCCCTCTCAGCCCGCTGGGCGCCCCTGGCTCGCATAGTCCTTAGGCAAGCAGCCAGGCGAAGTCAAAGCCCGGATTGAGCCTTGGAGAGGAATTCAGTTGACGGGCGAGAAATCCAGAGCGCACTGAATGCAACCGGTTGCAAAATTTCACCAATGGAGTAAGCTTTAGCTTGCGAAAGGCGCGGCGCAGCGTCTGTTTGGAGGGCCTTGTAGGCGTCGAATGAAAGACCAATGGCGCGCGGTAAAGCGTGCGGATCTGGGAGGAAACATGAAGAAAATTGTAGTGATCGCCGGCATCTCGGCGATGATGGGGTCTGTGGCCATGGCCGAAACCATCGGAGCGTCGATTGCGCGCTTTGATGATAACTTCTTGACCGTGATGCGCAATGGGATGACGGATCACGCCGCGAGCCTAGACGGGGTCGAGCTCCAGGTGGAAGACGCCGCCGATGACGTGGCCAAGCAGCTCGATCAGATAAATAACTTCATCGCATCGGGCGTGGACGCGATTATCGTGAATGCCGTCGATACATCGGCCACCGAAGCAATGACCCAAGCCGCAGCATCGGCTGGCGTTCCCTTGGTCTACGTCAACCGCGAGCCGATCAATGTCGATACGCTGCCGGACAACCAAGCCTTCGTGGCCTCGAACGAGATCGAATCGGGCACGCTGGCGGCCTTCGAGGCCTGCAAGCTGCTCCGTGCCGCGGGTAAGGCGGGTGGCGCGAAGGGCTACATGCTCATGGGTCAGCTCTCGAACCAGGCGGCAGTTCAGCGCTCGAAGGACGTGGAAGACGTCATCGGTATGGACATGTGCAACTTCATAACACTGATCGACAAGCAGACCGCCGAATGGTCGCGCGACAAGGCCCAGGACCTCATGACCAACTGGCTTTCGGCCGGTGAGGACTTCGATGTGGTGTTTGCCAACAACGACGAAATGGCCATCGGTGCGATCCAGGCCATGAAGGCCTCGGGGATCTCAATGGATGCGGTTGTTGTGACCGGCGTTGACGCGACGCAAGACGCGCTTCTGTCGATGCAGGCGGGTGATCTCGACGTCACTGTTTTCCAGGACGCGAACGGGCAGGGCGCGGGATCGGTCGACACCGCTCTGGCGCTGGCGCGTGGCGAGGACGTGGATCAGAAGGTCTACATCCCATTCCAGCTCGTCGTGCCCTCAAACGTCGACGGCTTCCTGTCGAAGAACTGATGCCATAGGGGGAGGGGGGCAGGGTACTGCCCTCCCTCCACGCACTTAACAAGACGCATTTCAAAGGCTCCGATTTCCCTAGGGAGGGGGATGTCCATGGCTGAGGCGACGTCACACGGCACGGGCGGTCTGACCTACGACAAGACCAAGCGCGCCTGGCCCAACGAGATCAACATCTTCGTAGCGCTCATCGTAATCATCGCGATCTTCGAGGCGCTGGGGCAGATCCTGCCCTACATGAACGGCCAGAGCTTCCTGTTCGACACGCAAGACCGCTTCGATTCGATCTTCAACGAGGCGCGGCTCCGGATCATCATCCTCCAGGTGGCGATCATCGGGATCATCTCCATCGGCGTGACCCAGGTGATCATCTCGGGCGGGATCGACCTGTCCTCGGGTCCGCTCGTGGGGGCGGCGGCGATGATCGTGATGTCATTCGCCCAGACCGAACTGGTGAACGGCAACCCGAACCCCAAGGCCGTCTTCGGACCCTGGGCCTTCGACCTCCCCGTCATTGTCCCTGTGATCGTGGGCCTCTGTTTCGGCGCCTTCATCGGCGCTATCAACGGCTCGCTCATCGCCTACACGCGCATTCCGCCCTTCATCGCGACGCTCGGCATGTTTCTCATCTGCCGCGGCATCGCCCAGTGGTGGACCCGCGGCCAGCCAGTCTCGTTCCCCACCGAAAGCTATGCCTGGCTCGGCTCGGGGATGATGCCCGTCGTCTGGTTCATCCTTCTGGCGATCGTGTTCCATATCATCCTGAAATATACCGTCTACGGCAAACACACCTACGCCATCGGCTCGAACGAAGACGCCGCCCGCATGTCTGGGATCAACGTCAAGCGCCACAAGGTCTTGGTCTACATGATCGCGTCCATGCTGGCAGCGTTTGCAGCCATCGTGCTCAGCTCCAAGAACCTCACCGCCCAGACCGGCATGGGCCAGTTCTACGAGCTTTTCGCCATCGCCATGGCGGTGATCGGCGGCGTCAGCCTCACCGGCGGGCGGGGCTCCATTGTGGGCACGGTTCTGGGCGCCATGGTCTTCGGCGCGATCCAGTCCGGCTTCACCTACATCAAGCTTGATGCGTTCTATCAGCTGATGGCCATGGGCACGATCATCATCAGCGCGGTGGTGCTCGACCAGTGGCGCCAGCAACGCGCGGCTTCGAGATCCTGAGGAGGCGGCTATGAGCGACATCATCCTGGAAACCCGCGACCTCACCAAGCACTACGGAGGCGTTCAGGCGCTTGAGGGCGCGAACTTCACACTCCGGCGCGGCGAGCACGTGGCGATCATGGGCGACAACGGGGCGGGGAAATCCACCTTCGTCCGCCAGATCACCGGCGTGGAGCAACGCACACGGGGCGACATCATCTTCGATGGGCAACCCGTCCACTTCGCGGGGCCCTTGGATGCCCGCGAGGCCGGGATCGAGACCGTGTTCCAGACCCTTGCCCTGGCCGACGATCTCGACGTGCCCGACAACCTCTTTCTCGGCCGCGAAAAGACCAAACTCGACTGGCTCGGGCCGTTCCGCCTCCTCGACTACCGCGGCATGCGCGAGGCCACCATCGCGGGGCTCGAGAAGACGGCGGTGAAAATCCCCAACATCAAGAACACGATCCGCAACATGTCGGGCGGCCAGCGTCAATGTGTAGCCATCGCGCGCACCGCGACCTTCCACTCGAAGCTCACCATCATGGACGAGCCCACGGCGGCCTTGGGCGTTCAGGAAACCGCCCAGGTCGAAAACCTCGTCAGGACACTGAAAGAGGCCGGTGAACCCCTGATCCTCATTAGCCACAACATGCGGCAGGTCTTCGATCTCGTGGACCGGATCGTCGTCTTCCGCCGGGGCCGCATCTGCGCGAACCTCAAGAAGGAAGAGACCGACGGCCAGGATGTGGTGGCCTATATTACCGGCGCCAAGACCCAGCCGGAATATGCAGACGCGGCGTGAGGTCACGCGGTGCTTGGTCGCTTATTCAATTTTGACCACCGCTTCTTTGCTATCCCCTGGCGGCGCCACGCCACAGTGGGCTTCTGCCTTGGCTGGGGCGTGTTTGAGTTCCTGTCGGGAGCGCCCATCTGGGCTGTGATCTTCGTGGGGCTCGGCGCCATCGCATGGTGGCAGTTCCGCTTCATCGACTGGTCAAAATACGACGGGGAGGGCGACGCTTAGTGCCCGTGACCCTGAAGGACGTGGCCGAACGGGCAGGGGTCTCCCGCTCGGCCGTGTCACGCTTCTTCACCCCGGGCGCCTCCATCAGCAAGGCCATGGGCGCCAAGGTCGCCAAGGCCGCGGGCGAGCTTGGCTATCACCCGAACGCGCTCGCCTCCTCGCTCACCACGGGCCGCACCAAGATGGTGGGCGTGGTCTCGAACAACTTCCACAACCCGATCTTCCTCGAGGTCTTCGATCTCGTGACCCGGCTTTTGCAGGAGCGGGGCCTGAGACCGCTACTTGTGAACCTCTCCCAGGAAACCGACCCGTCGCAATCGGTGCAGATGCTCCGGCAGTACTCGGTCGATGCGGTGATCGTCGCCTCCTCGACCCTGCCCGTCAGCTTCGCCGAGAGCTTCCATGAGGCGGGGCTGCCGGTGGTCCATTCCTTTGGGCGGCTGGCCAAGCGCCCCCGGATCAACGTTCTCGGGATCGACAACCACGCCGCCGGACGGCTCGCGGCACGCGAGCTTTTGCGCCGAGGCTACCGGCGCGTGGCCTTCCTCGGGGGGCCTGAAACCGCGACCTCGAC
>JBCCKB010000065.1:0-12064 GCA_039027595.1 Pseudomonadota bacterium
CGGCTGGGGCGGGGGTTCATTGCGGTCGAGATCGAGGGGAACCGGGTTCGGGCCGGGGCGGCGGCCTTGGATGCGCGGGTGGCGAAACTGGCCGCCGAGGCGGGGCTCGATCTGGTGTTTCTGAGGACCATTCCCGGCTCGATCGGCGGAGCTGTGCGGATGAATGCCGGGTGTTATGGGGCGTATGTGGCCGACCGGCTGATCTTCGCCGAGGCGGTGACGCGGTCGGGCGAGGTGGTGGAGATCCCGGCGGAGGATCTGAACTTCGGGTACCGGCAGAGCAGCCTGCCAGAAGGGTGGGTGCTGACATCGGCCACATTCGAGGCGCCACAGAGGGATGTCGTGTCGCTCATCACGCGGATGGAGGGGCAGGTGATCACCCGCGACGGGAGCCAGCCCACAAAGGACCGGACGGCGGGGTCGACGTTCCGCAATCCGGCGGGCTATTCAAGCACGGGCGCGGCGGACGACACCCATGAGCTGAAGGCCTGGAGGGTCATCGACGAGGCGGGGATGCGGGGCGCGCGCCGGGGCGCGGCGGTGATGAACGAGAAGCACCCGAACTTTCTGACCAATGCCGGCGGGGCGACGGCCGCCGATCTTGAGGCCTTGGGGGAAGAGGTGCGGGAAAGGGTGGCCCAAACCCATGGAATCAGGTTAGAATGGGAAATCATGAGGGTCGGCGAAACGACCCCGGATTGAGGCAGAGACCGGTGCAGTGAATACCGGAGAATGTGGACGAAGGGCCGATCAACGGCCCGGGTAAGTCAGAGTGGCGGGCATGTCGAGCAGGGCATCCCCCAAGGTGGCGGTTTTGATGGGCGGACCCTCGGCCGAGCGCGAGGTGTCGCTGTCATCGGGTCGCGAATGCGCGGCCGCCTTGCGGGACACGGGATACAATGTTGTGGAACTGGATGCCGGGGCGGACCTGGCGTCCCGCCTCGTCGATATTGCGCCGGATGCCGTGTTTAACGCGCTCCATGGGCGTTGGGGCGAGGATGGCTGCGTCCAGGGGATGCTGGAGTGGCTTGGGCTTCCGTACACGCATTCGGGCGTTCTGGCCTCGGCGCTGGCCATGGACAAGGAGCGTTCGAAGGATGTCTACCGCCGCGAGGGGCTGCCAGTGGTGGAGAGCCGACTGGCCGAGCGCTCTGAGATCGAAGCGGCCCATGTGATGACGCCGCCCTATGTGGTGAAGCCCAACAATGAGGGCTCTTCGGTCGGCATCTATATCGTGCGCGAGACGGCGAACGGGCCGCCGACCCTGGCACCCGATCTGCCCGACCGGCTGATGGTCGAAACCTATGCGCCGGGGCGGGAACTCACGACGACGGTGATGGGCGACCGGGCGCTTGGCGTCACCGATATCCTGACCGACGGCTGGTACGACTATCATGCTAAATATGCGCCGGGCGGGTCGCGCCATGTGATCCCCGCGGAGATCCCGGGCGAGATCGAGGCGGCCTGCCTCGATTTCGCAGCGCGCGCCCATGTGGCTCTGGGCTGCCGGGGGGTGAGCCGCACCGACTTCCGATGGGACGAGGGACGGGGGCTCGAAGGGTTGATCCTTCTGGAGACGAATACCCAGCCGGGAATGACGCCCACCTCCCTAGTGCCCGAACAAGCGGCCCATGTGGGCATCGACTTCCCCGCGCTCTGCCGCTGGATGGTGGAGGATGCGTCATGCGACCGGTGAGCGCGTTCCGTGATCCTGCGCCGTCGCGCATGACCTACCGCCTTCAACGGCTGATGCTCACGCCCGGCTTTCGGTTCTTTCTCCGGGTTCTTTTGCCGCTGGGGGCCTTGGCGCTTTTCGCGGTGATTTATCTCGCTGATGCTGATCGTCGCGTTGCCTTGGGACTAGCCATGGAAGACTTGCGGCGGCAGGTGGCTGAGCGTCCTGAATTTCAAGTGAAGCTCATGGCGATCGATGGAGCGTCCGACATTGTGGCGGGCGAACTACGTCACACGCTGCCTTTGGAACTCCCTGCGTCATCATTTGATCTCGATCTAGAGGACATTCGGGCGCATACCGAGGCGCTAGACCGGGTCGCGAGCGCCTCGGTACACATCCGGACTGGCGGTGTTCTCCAAATTGACGTCATCGAGAGAATGCCGGCGGTGGTCTGGCGGAGCCGGACCGGGCTGGTCCTTCTCGATGGTGGCGGCAACCGAGTTGCCGACCTGCTGCAGCGAAGCGATCGGTCCGATCTCCCACTTCTGGCCGGGGACGGAGCAGAGCGCGAGGTGCCCGAGGCGCTGTCGATTTTGGCTGTGTCCGAGATCATTGCCCCAAGGGTCAGAGGACTGCTGCGGGTCGGCGAAAGGCGCTGGGACGTGGTGCTCGACCGCGATCAGCGAATACTCTTGCCGGAAGCGGATCCGGTCGCCGCGCTCGAACGGGTTATCGCCATGGGCGAGGCCCAGGATCTGTTGCGCCGAGATGTCAGTGTCATCGACATGCGCAATCCTCGCCGCCCAACGCTTCGGCTGGGGCCCTGGGCGGCGGAAACATTCTTTGATGCCTTCGCGACGTCACCGGGAGCCCTATAAGTTATGCGCGATCTCTATCACTCACAAAGGACGATGCGTGGTATGCGAAAGGCCGCGATCCAGCGCGGCGTTGTCGCTGTGCTAGATATCGGTACGACAAAGATCGCCTGTCTAATCCTGCGTTTTGACGGACCCGAGCGCGTTCGCCCGCTGGATGGCGTGGGCTCACTTGCGGGCCAGTCTTCGTTTCGGGTCATTGGTGCGGCCACGACCCGGTCGCGTGGCGTTCGCCTAGGTGAGATAGACACTATGGGTGAAGCCGAGCGTGCGATCCGTACAGCTTTGCAGGCCGCGCAGAAGATGGCGATGGTTCGCGTCGACCACGCGATTGTGTGCCTGTCAGGGGGTGATCCGCGGTCATATGGGCTCGCGGGTGAGATCGAGCTTGATGGCGACCAGGTGGGTGAGGTCGAGGTGGCGCGTGTTCTGTCGTCATGCGATGTGCCCGACTATGGGGAAGGGCGCGAGATCCTGCATGCACAGCCGGTAAATTTCGCGCTCGACCATCGCACGGGGCTTGGTGATCCGCGGGGTCAGATCGGCACCCGACTGGCATGCGATATGCATATGCTCACAACTGACACCGCGCTTGTGCAGAACCTGCTCTATTGTGTGAAACGCTGCGATCTCGAACTCGCGGGGATCGCGTTTTCGGCCTACGCGTCCGGGCTTGCGAGCTTGGTGGAAGACGAACAGGAGCTCGGCGCCGCTTGCATCGACATGGGCGGCGGGACGACCGGGGTCTCGGTCTTCATGAAAAAGCACATGATCTACGGCGATGCGGCGCGGCTCGGTGGCGATCACGTGACGCTTGATATCTCCAAGGGCTTGCAGGTTCCGTTGGGCGTCGCGGAGCGGATCAAGACTTTTCACGGCGGTGTTGTGGCAACCGGAATGGATGACCGCGATATGATTGAGCTTGGCGGCGAGACCGGCGACTGGGATCATGATCGCCGCACCGTGAGCCGCTCGGAACTCATCGGGATCATTCGCCCAAGAGTTGAAGAAATACTTGAAGAAGCACGCATAAGGCTAGACGCTGCGGGCTTTGATCATCTCCCAAGCCAGCAGATCGTCCTGACCGGTGGCGCGAGTCAGATGCCGGGACTGGATGTGCTCGCGCCAAAAATCCTCGGACAGCAGGTGAGAATCGGCCGGCCCCTCCGCGTGCAAGGTCTGCCTCAGGCGGCAACCGGAGGCGGGTTCAGCAGCGCGGTAGGATTGTGCCTGTTTGCGGCGCACCCGCAAGACGAGTGGTGGGATTTCGAGATCCCGTCCGAGCGCTACCCGGCACGCTCCCTTCGCCGGGCGGTAAAATGGTTCAAAGACAACTGGTAACCACTACATGTTAACACACGCTCAAAATGACGGCAAAATGGGGCGAGCAGGCTCAACATTTTGTGGAAAACAGCGAGAATTGGCGTGACCTATTGGGCCTTTGACAGTATTGTGACGTCAATTCCCGAGGAGACACTCCCCCTCAGGGGCTCGAAAATTCGCTCTCGCCCGGAGCGGATAAGAACGGACAGGCGGATGGACCAATGACCTTGAATTTGATGATGCCTCAGAGCAACGAATTAAAGCCCCGCATAACCGTGTTCGGCGTTGGCGGCGCTGGCGGAAATGCGGTGAACAACATGATCGAGAAGAACCTCGAAGGTGTTGAGTTTGTTGTGGCAAACACGGATGCCCAGGCGCTCGCGCAATCTGCCTCGTCGAGTCGGGTCCAAATGGGGGTGAAGGTCACCGAGGGATTGGGCGCTGGTGCGCGGCCGACCGTCGGCGCCGCCGCCGCGGAGGAGACGATTGAGGAAATCGTCGACCATCTCGCGGGCGCGCACATGTGTTTCATCACGGCAGGGATGGGTGGCGGCACAGGGACAGGGGCCGCGCCGATCATTGCGCAGGCCGCGCGAGAACTTGGAGTGCTGACCGTCGGTGTCGTCACCAAGCCGTTCCAGTTCGAAGGCGCTAAACGGATGAAGCAGGCCGAGGACGGTGTAGACGTGCTTCAGAAGATGGTCGACACGCTGATCATCATCCCTAACCAGAACTTGTTCCGCCTAGCGAATGAGAAAACGACCTTCACCGAGGCGTTCTCGCTGGCGGATGACGTGCTTTATCAAGGTGTAAAGGGCGTGACCGACCTCATGGTCCGCCCAGGCCTGATCAACCTCGACTTTGCGGATGTCCGTGCGGTGATGGACGAGATGGGCAAGGCAATGATGGGTACGGGCGAGGGCAATGGCGAGGATCGGGCGATCCAAGCAGCGGAGAAAGCCATCGCGAACCCGCTTCTTGACGAGATCAGTCTCAAGGGTGCCAAGGGCGTGCTGATCAACATCACCGGGGGCGTCGATCTGACCTTGTTCGAACTCGACGAAGCCGCCAACCGGATTCGCGAGGAAGTCGATCAGGACGCCAACATAATCGTGGGCTCCACTCTTGATCCGGCCATGGATGGCGCCATGCGGGTCAGCGTGGTGGCCACCGGGATTGATGCGTCGGTCTCGGCCTCGGAAGTTCCCGTGCCGCGTCGCTCCCTTAAGGAACCCTTGACGCAGTCGCCCGCAATTGAGCAGGCGGAAGCCATACCCAACAGCGTTGAACCGGCCGCGCCAACTCCAGCGGTCACCATAAACACCGTCGATGCCCAGGATGCGCCCGCGGTGGCGCGGGCAGATACAGAACCGTCCCTCTTCGGGCGCAATGATGCCGTGGAAGAGGACGCGCCGGGCCTATTCCGGTCCGAGCGCTCGCGTGCCGACGATGGTCTCCCTCCTCCCGCCTACCAGCCCGAACCTGCCGCTCCAGCAGTCGCTCAAACCGCGCCGCCAACGGCGCAAGAGACGACGCCAAGCCAGGTTGCGCCAAGCCCGGAAGCAATGGCGCGTTTGCAGGCCGCTGTTCGTCAGAACGTCGGTGAAGCAGAGCGCTACCTGAGAGATCCTTCGCCTGCGCCGTCCTCGACTGCGCACGAGAAGTCGCGCTTCGGTATCAATTCACTGATCAATCGGATGACGGGCCATGCATCCGATGCGGGCGACAAGCCAACCCATCACCAACTGAGGCGGCAGCCGCCGGTTCAGGCGGAACCAGACGTTCCGCCCCGGGTTGAAGAGGATGAGCGGATTGAGATCCCAGCCTTCTTAAGGCGCCAGGCGAACTGAATTGTGTCAAAATTGTGACAAATTTGGCCGGCCTCTGCCGGCCACTTTCTTTAAATTATCTAATCTAATCAAGGTTTTCGAGTAAGCGGAGCGGGAAGCCGCCGATCGTCGAATCAGATGTTTCATGCCGTCACAATGATTGAATTGTGCCGATTTGAACTGGCCAATAGATGATCATGCAACGACGAAAAAATGCCCCCGGACAGACCCCTTTGCAGACAACGTTGAAATCACCGCTGACCTTTCGCGGCGTCGGCCTTCACACCGGAAAAGTGTCACGGGTTGCCCTGCGGCCCGCGCCAGCGGAGTTTGGAGTGTGGTTTAGCCGCAAGGACGAGCTTGAGCGCGATCCCTTGATACCGGCGCGTTGGGATGCGGTTCCTGCATCGGCGCTTTGTACCAAGGTTGTGAACGGCGACGGGGTGGCAGTGTCAACGGTCGAACACCTTATGGCGGCCATCGCGGGGACGGGGATCACAAATCTCTTGATCGAGGTGCATGGTCCCGAGATTCCGATCCTTGATGGCAGCGCGGCGGAGTTCGTCTCGGGCATTTTGGGCAAGGGCTTGCGGGAGCAGGATGCACCCGTTCGCGCGCTAAAGATCCTGAACAGGGTTGAGGTCCGCAACGGAGACGCGTTTGCACGTCTTGAACCGTCCGAGGAGCTTGAGATCGATTTTGAGATCGCATTCCCCGAGACCGTGATTGGGCGCCAGCACAAAAAGCTCAACATGGCCAATGGGAGCTTTGTGCACGAGTTGTGCGATAGCCGGACCTTTTGCAGACAATCGGACGTGGCCACCATGCAGGCCAATGGGCTTGCGCTCGGCGGCTTGCCTGGGACAAACGCGGTCGTCTTCGACGACACGCAAGTGCTGAGCCCCGGCGGATTGCGCCACCGTGACGAACCCGTGCGCCACAAGATGCTCGATGCCTTGGGTGACCTTGCGCTCGCTGGGGCCCCCATAATTGGGCGGTACTCGGCGCACAAGGCAGGGCACGCAATGACGAATGCGCTGCTTCGCGCTCTTTTTGCTCGTCCGGACGCATTTCGAATGGTGGAGTGCAGTGCTGCACAGACCAACCGTCTCCCTGGAGCGGGGCTTTCGAGCGACGACGCACCGGTGATGGCTCTCTGAACCCAGGGCAATAGGCGTTTTGCTGTCAATTCTTCTGTGCTAGACCCGCTTGCGGTGCGGGAGACTGGGGCTGTTGGGAGACTGTAACGGGTGGCACGGCAACGACTGGTGGGACTGGCCCTAGCGGCAACGCTGACGCTCGGTGGTTGTGGCGGCGGCCTTTTTGCCACGCGTGAACAACCTCTCGAGACGTTCTCTGCCGAAGAGATTTACCGTCGTGCGGAGGTGGAGCTGAACGCCGACGATTACGATGAGGCTGCGCGTTTCTTTGGAGAGGTCGAGCGGCTCTATCCCTACTCGGAATGGGCCAAGCGTGCCTTGATTATGCAGGCTTTCGCATTTCATCGTGACCGCGACTACGAGAACAGTCGCGCGGCGGCCCAGCGCTACATTGATTTCTTTCCCGCCGATGAGGACGCGGCCTACGCCCAGTACTTGATGGCATTGAGCTACTACGATCAGATCGACGACGTCGGTCGCGATCAGGGATTGACCTTTCAGGCCCTCCAGTCTTTGCGGACTGTCATCGAGCGTTATCCGGACAGTGAGTACGCGCGGTCGTCGATCCTGAAGTTCGACCTCGCATTTGATCACCTAGCGGCCAAGGAAGTAGAGATTGGGCGCTACTACCTCAAGCGGGGGCACTACATGGCCGCCGTCAATCGCTTTCGTGTGGTTGTGGAGGATTTCCAAACGACAGAGCAAACACCTGAGGCGCTTCACAGGCTAGTCGAATGCTATCTGTCGCTTGGACTGGATGCCGAGGCGCAGACCGCTGGCGCGATCCTGGGGTACAATTTCCGCGCGACGCCCTGGTACGAAGACAGCTTTCGGTTATTGACGGGTCGGGGTCTTGAGCCCCGCGTGCGAGGCAACGGTTGGCTCGCGCAGATCTATCGTCAGACGGTGCGGGGACAGTGGCTCTGATCCTGATTGCTCTGTTGATCGCTCGCGAGCTTTGGTTTTAGATCTAGCCGACATGCAAAACCGTCCCTTTGCCGTTCCGTCTGTGCGTTCCATCCGACGAAAAGCGCTCAGGCGAGCGTGGTGCTAAAGCATCTTGAGATCCGCGACCTGCTGATCATCGACAGGCTTGAGCTTGCATTTCAGCCGGGCCTGAACGTGTTGACTGGAGAAACAGGCGCGGGCAAGTCAATCCTTCTGGACGCGTTGGGTTTCGTGCTTGGCTGGCGGGGCCGGGCCGAGATGGTGCGCACAGGCGCCACCCAGGGCGAAGTAACGGCGGTCTTCGAGCTTGAGCCGGATCACGCCGCGCGGCAAATTCTCGACACTGCAGGACTTGGCGCGGGTGACGAACTGATCCTACGGCGTGTCAGCACGGCCGAGGGCCGCAAGACCGCATTTGTGAATGACCGACGCGCTTCCGGCGAGGTTCTGCGCGCGCTTTCAGACGTTTTGGTTGAGCTCCATGGCCAGCAGGACGATCGGGGACTGTTGAACCCGCGCCGTCACCGCACTCTGTTGGATGCCTTCGGGGGCCTTGGGGCGGAAGTGGCTCAAACACGCGCGGCCTGGCGCACGCTGAGTGCCGCGGAGCGTGCCCTAAGCGAGGCGGAAGAACAGTACACCACACTTCAGCGGGAGGAGGAGTTTCTGCGTCACGCTGTGACCGAACTTGCTCGTCTGGACCCAGAGCCCGGCGAGGATGCGGCACTCGACACGCGCAGGCGGCGGATGCAGGCCGCCGAGCGGATCCGTGACGATGTGGCCCGAGCGGGTGAGGCCTTGGGGGTTGAGGGGGCGGACGGTCGGATAAGCGATGCCGCGCGCTGGCTCGACGGAGTGGCGGATCGGGCGGAAGGGCTCTTGGATGGGCCGATAGCTGCGCTCTCGCGGGCCGCGATTGAGCTAGCTGAGGCACAAGACGGGGTCGCCCGGACTCTCGAGGCGCTCGATATCGATCCCAGCGAGCTTGAGCGCGTTGAGGAACGGCTTTTTGCAATTCGCGCCCTGGCGCGCAAGCATGGGGTCGCGCCAGATGCGTTGGCGGAGTTCGCCGAGGAGCTCGCAAGCCGGCTCGGGGCGATTGATCAGGGGACATCTGAAATTGCGACGTTGCGCGTTGCGATGGACGCGGCGCGCGATGGCTATGGGCGTGCTGCCGAAGCACTTGGTTCCGCGCGGCGCCGGGCAGCCCTGAAGCTTGATGCGGCGATGGCGGACGAGCTCGAACCCCTCAGGCTCAACCAGGCTGCGTTTCGAACCGATGTCACGGACTGCGCGCCTGGCCCAGACGGAACCGAGGCGGTCATGTTCACGGTTGCCACCAATCCGGGCGCGCCGCGTGGTCCGCTGTCAAAGATCGCTTCGGGCGGAGAACTCAGTCGTTTTCTTTTGGCGCTGAAGGTGTGTCTGACCGATGGTCGGAGCGGCCTCACCCTAATCTTCGACGAAATTGACAGGGGCGTTGGTGGTGCCACGGCGGACGCGGTGGGTCGGCGATTGGCGACGCTTTCAGAAGCTGCTCAGGTGCTTGTGGTGACGCACTCGCCCCAAGTCGCGGCGCTGGGCGCGCATCACTGGCGTGTGGAGAAGGCCGTGACATCGAAGACCACGCTTAGTCGCGTAACGCCGCTGGGCACGACTGAGCGGGTCGATGAAATAGCGCGCATGCTCTCTGGTGATCGCATCACCGATGAGGCTCGCGGCGCTGCGCGGGCGCTGCTTGGCTCGGTCTGATCGCCCCGACACGCGAGCTATTCCTCGCGAAGCGCACGCGAAAAATAAACGGCCATGGGTTGGGTGAGATAATCAACCGGGCTTCTCGCTTCGGTTCTCAGATAGGCTTCAACCGGCATGCCGGGCTTTAGGTCGATGTTATCTAGGTCCGCAAGTGCGGTGAAATCAGGAGTAATCACCGCCTCATAGTAGGTTTCACCCGTGGCGTCATCGGTTACGGCATCGGCTGATAGTCTGATGAGTTCTCCAGGAACATCCGGCGTGGTTCGTAGGTTGAATGCGCTTAAAACCAGGGTGACGGGCTGACCTGGATAGACCTGGTCAATATCGGTCGGTGCAATTCTAGCGGCGATCTCCAGGGGCTGGCTTCCAGGGACCACGAACATCACAGGATCGGCGGAACGGATCACCGCGCCAAGCGCGAAAACCCGGCTTCCGAAGACCGTGCCGTCGACCGGTGAGCGGAGCTCGAGCCGGGCGAGCCGCTCGGTCAACTCGAGCCGCCGCTCACCAAGTTCGATGCTGGTCAGTTCAAGTTCACGCAATCCGGTGATAGCCTCTTCGCGGCGGGTATCGATCAGGCGAAGGCCTTCAATCTCTATTGCGGTTTGGCGCGAGCGCACCTCGGCAATGAGTGCGGTAAGGCGCCCAGTCTCGCCTTGGATCCGTGCGATCTCTCGCTCGAGATCAAGCACGCGGGAGGCCTCGATTAGACCGCGGTCAAACAGGTCTCGGAGATCGGCAAGCTCGTTTGAGCTGATGGCTTTCTGGTCTCCTAAAGAGCTTAATTGAGCGCGATAGCCGGCCACCTGGCTGTCAATCTGGCGAACCTGCTCACCCAGCGCCTTTTGCTCCTGGCGAAGTGAGCTCAGGCGCGCACGGAATAGGCTCCGCTGGCCCGACACATGTTCGGCAACGGCACTTACCGCAAGCTGCCCAAACTCGGGCAATGGCGGGACGTGCATGCTGTCTCGCCCGTCTCGTTCCGCCGCCAGCCGGGCCATGCGGACGTGGATTTCCAGGAGCTGCCCTTCAATAACGGTTAGTTCCGAGCGCAGGAACGTGTCATCAAGCCGGATCAGCGTCTCGCCCGCCTCGACGCGGTCTCCGTCGCGAGCCAGGATTTCGCCGACAACCCCGCCATCGGCATGCTGGACGACTTGGCGGGCGCTTTCCACTCGGACAGTGCCATTGGCGATGATGGCCCCGGTAATCTCGGTGCCGACGCCCCAGGCGCCAAGCCCGCCGATGAGAAGCGCTATGGCGGCGTAGCCCGCAATCAGGGCGCCGCGAGCGGGCCAGTTGGATCTCTTGTTCATGTCCTTTCGAGGACCTTTTCGACCGCACCCGCATTCTGGAAGTTTGAACGGATCACCTCATCGCGAAGTCCGAATGCCACGCGGCGTCCGCGGTCAATCAGAAGGAGCCGGTCGCAGGAGGCTATGGCTGTTGGGCGGTGCGTCATGACCATTACAGCGCCCCCGCGCGCCTTAACGGTGTTTATCTCTGCGTTGAGTGCGTCCGATCCGTCCGAGTCCAGCGCGGAGTTCGGCTCGTCCAGGACCAGGAATACAGGGGAGCCGTACAGCGCGCGCGCAAGGGCGATGCGTTGCTTCTGACCGCCGGAGAAGCAGGGATCCGTCGTGCTAAGCCGCGTATCATAGCCATCGGGAAGGCGTAGAATGATCTCGTGGACATGCGCCTGTCGCGCGGCATCGACCACGGCGCGGGCATCAGGGCATTCGGACATACCAGCGATGTTCTCCGCGACCGTACCCTCGAAGAGATGGACCTCCTGAGGAAGGTAACCAATGTGTTGACCAAGCGATTCCCGGTCGTATTGTGCAAGCGTTGCGCCGCCCAAGCGTACCTCGCCCGTCGCCGGAAGCGAGAGCCCTGTGACAACGCGTGCGAGGGTGGATTTTCCGGCCCCGCTCTTTCCAATGACACCAAGGGCCTCGCCGGGAGCGAGTTCGAACGAGATCCCGGAGAGAAGCGGCGGCTGGCCCCTCCTGGTCGCGATGCCCACGTCATGGGCCGATATTGAAGCTTCTGGACGCGGCAAGGCTGTCTGGGGAGGTGCCTCTGGATGGTCATCCAAGAATGCGCTCAAACGCTTGTGCGCGAGGCGCGCTCGTTGAAGCGTAGGCCAATTACCGATTGCCTGCTCAACGGGCGCAAGCGCGCGTCCAAGGAGGATCGAGGCCGCAATCATTGCGCCCGCCGTGAGTGATCCCTGAAGGACAAGCCACGCCCCCACGGCAAGGATTGCCGACTGTAGAAAAAACCGGAACGCTCTGGAAAAAGACGTAAAGCCGCTTGTCCTATCGTGGGCGGTGAGAGCTGCGCGAGTTGCGGCAGACAGATGCACACGCCAGCGCGAGCAGAGCGCGCCCACCATCCCCTGAGCCCAAGCCAGCGAGGCGCCCGTTGCCGCATCCTGTGCCAGGCGCCGAGCATGGTCGGCGTTCTCGTCGGCCTCCCGGCGACGGTTCCGCGTAG
>JBCCKB010000066.1:0-11934 GCA_039027595.1 Pseudomonadota bacterium
TATCACCCGAAAGCGTTCTGGGTTTCGAGCGGCTAGGTCAAGAAAACCTTGCCGTAGGCGGATCTGAAAATCGGCGCCAAAGGCCTCAAACCGGTCTTCGCCCGATTGCCTCGCAAGTCCGCGGGCCAGCGCCGCCTCTGCGTCCATGTCAATCAGAAAGGTCATGTCGGGTTCGGTTCCGATCATTTGTTCATGGAGCGCGTCCACTTTCCCGCGCAGGTCACCGCGGACGGTGCCCTGATAAATCCGCGTCGAGTCAGCAAAGCGATCAGAGATCACCACCTTGCCGCTCGCGAGACCAGGATGAATCAAGGTTTCGAGATGGTCGCGCCGCGCGGCCGTGAACAGTAAGATCTCGGTTTCGGGCGACCAGCGGCCCGGTGCACCCTCCACAAGAAGCCTCCGGATCTCCTCGCCGCCGGGCGAGCCGCCAGGCTCTCGGGTGAGCAATACGTCGCGCCCGCCTGCTCGTAGCGTCTGGGTGAACCGCCTTGCCTGCGTCGACTTCCCGGACCCGTCGATGCCTTCGAAGGTGACGAAGACGCCCTTTGGGCTCACCACAGGGTCTGGGCCCGTTCCATCGCCTTATCGAACAGAATATAGGCTGCCGTCCTGACCCGTGGCAGGAACCCACCCCTGATCACGTCCCGATCAGCCACCAGGGGAACACGAGCCGCTGGCAAGTCTTCGCGCTCAATGAGCAGTTCAGCAATGACGTCGCCTTCCGCAATCGGCGCCTCGATCGGCCCGCGATACTCAACGCGTGTCTCGCCGAACCCAGGCGCGGTCGCCGACATCAGCACGGTCACGTCCTCGGGCACCACAAGGCCCACGCGGGTATGGTCGCCCATCCAGACCTCAGCATCGGCCACCACGGTTCCGGCGGTCACGGCGGATTTCTCTACGAAGTGGCGGAAGGCCCAGCGGATCGCGGCCTCGCTCTCGCGTGATCTGGAGGCGTTGTCCGGAAGGCCGGTGACCACAATCACCACGCGTCGACCGTCCTGAGTGGCCGAGGCCACCATGCCGTAGCCAGCCTCTTCCGTATGGCCGGTCTTCAGCCCATCCGCGCCGATATCGAGGCCCAAAAGTGGGTTGCGGTTGAAGCGGTTCGCAGGCGAACGGTCCTTGTAATCGTATTCCTGCTCGGCGAAATAGCCGTAATACTCCGGGAATTCGGTGATCAGGCGCGCACCCAGGATGCCCAGATCCCGCAAGCTCATCCGGTGGTTGGGGGCGGGCCAACCAGACGAATTCGTGAACGTTGACGCAGTCAACCCCAGCTCGGGCGCCACTTCGTTCATCTGGCGCGCAAACGCGTCCTCGCTTCCCGCAAGCCCCTCAGCGATCACCACAGTCGCATCGTTCCCCGACGAGACCACGACGCCCCGGATCAGCTCTTCGGCAGTGGGGCGGTCTAGCTCGTTGAGAAACATCGTCGAGCCGCCCATATTCTTGGCCTTGGTCGAGACCGCGAATTCCTCGTCAAGCGCCACGCGGCCGTCGCGCAGCGCGTCAAACAGCATGTAGAGCGTCATCAGCTTTGACATTGACGCCGGCGGCAGGGGCTCGTCCGCATTCTTTTCGTAGAGCACCGTTTCCGTGGCCACGTCGTAGATGAACGCTGCAGTGGCTCGCGTTTCGAACTCTGCCCGTGCGGGCAGGGCAAGGCATAGGGCGCATAGGGTCGTCAGGCTTAGCAGGCGGCGGAAGGACATGGGGGTTCTCCCTTTGACTGGATTTTGGATCAGTTGGTCACGTAATAGGCATCCTCGAAGCCAAGCTCGCGGACCTTTGCAAGGATCGTCCGCTGTTCGCCCTTGCTCGTGGCGGGCCCCACGAGAACTCGCCAGAACGGCGCGCCGCTCGCTTCTTGGGCTCGGACGGTCGGAATTACCCCAACGTTGCGCAGCGACATGGCGGTATTCTGGGCGTTTTCTTCGACATTGAAGATGCCGATCTGGATGAATGGCTTGTCAATGGCTGATCCCGTCGCCTCAAAATCCGCCTCAGTGACCGCCTCGACGTCATCTACCGGTCCTGCGCTCGCTGTTGAGACGAGGTTGACCTCGGTGGGAAGATCGTCTCCCGACATGGCCGCCTCGGCGAGATCCACGGTAGCCTGAGCGATCGCTGCTTCGGCCGCCGCCACGGGGTCGGGTTCCGCGACCGGTTCGGCCGGGCTCTCCTCAATCACACTGCTTTCGATCACCGTTTCGGCGATTTCAGGCGTTTCGGCCTCGGCACTGTCCTCGGTCTCTTCCTCGGCGATAACGTCTTCTTCAATGATCTCTTCGACGTCCTCGGGTGCTTCCGCCGGCGTCACCACCTCTTCCCGACGCAGCGCGACCACGTTCAGGACAGAGGGCTGGCCCGCAAGGAGACCGAGCGCTTCTGCGGCATCTGATGAGACTTGCAGCCGGGGGCCCGGGTTGTCGCGTTCGCGCCGGAAAAGCGCGCCCACCACCGACGTGCCGTTTGCCTCGTTCTTGATCAGCACCCGTTCTGGATCGGCGACCTCGGGATGAGCCACCCAGACCCCACCCAAGGATGGCCGCCCGTCCCAAAGCCCCGCCTCGTTTGCCGCAAAGACATCCGGCGCCTCAACGTCCCTCTCGACGACCGAGGCCGCTGATGGGCCGCCTTCGACCGGGGCCTCGGGCTCAGTTGGCTGAAGAAACGTGCCTTCCTCGCAAGCCGCAAGGACCATCGCTGCCACGAGTGTGGCGAGAATCTTTGTGTGTACCGCTCGTGCCATGCCTGCCTCCTTATGCGCGCCCAGCCGGTACGCGGTGTTTGGCTTTAGCAAGTCTGCTCGTTTGGCCTTTTTGGCCAATTGCTGCGGAGCTTACCGATAGACGCGCCCGAAGGAAAGCGTCTGGGTCACCGCATATTGCAGATGGTGGTTTACAGCCGACCTTTGGCGGCGCTAAGACAACCCGCGCCGGAGAGGTGGCAGAGTGGTCGAATGCGGCGGTCTTGAAAACCGTTGACCGTTTGCGCGGTCCCAGGGTTCGAATCCCTGTCTCTCCGCCAGAGTTTTAAGCTCATTCACTCCGCGGCGTGGGCGCTCGGTCCTGCGCGCAGAAGCTGCTCGACATGGGTTTCCGCAACGTCGTTGGGGCTCGCGTCTTCCTCGGCTGCGCGGTTTAGGATCTGCGAAAGCGTTTGGCGAGCAGCGTGAAGCTTTCGGTCCACCCAGGGGCCTCGATCCGGAACTCGCAGGATTTCGGTGGCGACATTGATGATCCCACCCGCATTCGCGATGAAATCTGGAGCGTAGAGAATTCCGTTCTGGTGAAGTCGTTCCCCGTCCTCGGGTGTTGCAAGTTGATTATTCGCCCCCCCAGCGATGGCGCCGACCCGCAGGTTTGGGATGCTATCGGAATTCAAGATCCCTCCAACCGCGCAAGGGGCAAGGATGTCTGCTGACGCGGCCAAAATGCTGTCGGTCGCGACGACGCGCGCGCCAAAACGGGCCTGCACGGCCGCGACCGCCTCCTGGTTGAGATCGGAAACGGTCAGACATGCGCCAGCCTCGTGGAGCAAGGCGCAAAGATGACGCCCCACATGACCAAGGCCCTGGACTGCCACGCGCAGCCCCTCAAGCGTCTCGCTGCCGAAGCGTTTTTGGGCTGTGACGTGGAGCGCGGCGAGAATGCCGCGAGCGGTGACAGGCGATGGGTCCCCGCTGGAATAGGGGCCGTCCGGTCGCCCTGCGACAAACGGGGTCTGTGTGGCGATCTCGGCCATGTCGGCTGGGGTCATCCCCATATCCTCTGCCGTCCAATAGCGGCCCCCAAGGCTGTCGACGGAACGGCCGATGGCGGCCAAAAGCGCGCTGTTCTTGTGGCGGTCCGGGTCGCCGATGACCACCGCCTTACCTCCCCCCAAGGGCAGGCCAGCGGCGGCATTCTTAAGCGTCATGCCTTTCGCAAGCCGCAGCGCGTCGGTGAGCGCGGCGTCTTCGGATGGGTAGGGCCGCATTCTCAGTCCGCCAGCGGCCGGGCCAAGGGCCGTCGAGTGCAAGGCAATGAAGCCGACAAGGCCCACGCGCGCATCTTCTATGCGCAAGACGTCCTCGTACCCCTGGGCTGCAATCCTGGTGATGTCCATCGTCGCCTCCATGCGTTCCAGAAAACCTGGCACGGAACGCCCGGAGATGTCCTCCAAACTTGCCAGCAACTTCGTGAGGGATTAGAGGATTACGCTAATTTCTGTCGCAAGATAGGTATAATACTCCATGGATGCGATTGATCACAGGATTCTAACCGTACTCCAGCGCGACGGCCGGATCACAGTATCTAATCTTGCCGATCGGGTGGGACTTACGGCCACGCCCTGCGCACGGCGGCTTGATCGGCTTGAACAGGATGGCGTGATCGCGGGCTACTCCGCAAATGTGGATGCCGCCAAGCTGGGGCTGCCGGTGACCATTTTTGTATCGGTTGAGCTCGATCGGCAGGATCGTTCCGCGATCGATGCGTTTGAACGCGCCATTCGGCGCTGCGACGAGGTGATGGAGTGCTACCTTATGACCGGAACGCGTGACGTGCTCCTTCGCGTGGTGGCTGCGGATCTTGCGCATTTCGATCAGTTCTTGGAACAAAAACTGATGCAAGTCCCCGGCATCCGAAACATGCGCTCCAACTTTGCGCTGCGAACGATGGTGCGCCGCGACGCGCTCCCGGAGAACCTGGGCCCAGCTCGGAGATAGGTCGCGTACGTCTGGCCTTGTCGCCACTCGGGTTTCCCGCCCTAGGCGAAGCCTTCGTCGCGCGCCCGGAGCGCGGCCTGGGTTCGGTTCTGGACATTCAGCTTTTGAAGCAGGTTTTTCACGTGGAGCTTGATCGTCACTTCTTGAAGGTCGAGCTCGCGGGCGATTTCCTTGTTCGACTTGCCGAGGCACAAGCCCCGCAGCACTTGCATTTCGCGCGGTGTCAGGCCCCGATACGCCGGGCCATTGCCGTGGGGAGCTGGGTCGTCGACGGGGAAAAAGCGTTCGCCCGCCAGGACGAAGCGAACCGCGTTCACCATGGTTTCGGCGCCAAGGGACTTCGGGAAGAACCCAGACGCGCCCATCTCCATCGCGGCTCTGGCCACCTCGGCCGTTGCCACTCCTGACATCAGTGCGAATTTCACATCCGGAAACGCCGCCCTCGCACGGGCTAAACCGTTCAGCCCGTCCATTCCGGGCATTTTGTAGTCAAGGATGACGAGGTCGATGACGCGTCCGCTGGCGAGGTCTTCCATAACCGCCTGAAGGTTGGATGCGGTCGTGACAGCCAAGCCCTCGGAATGGAGTAAGTAAGCGGCGATTGTGTCGCGGACGAGATCGTGGTCGTCTGCGATGAGGATATTCGGCATATCACGTTTTCGCGGTTGAGCTCGACACTTGGCGGTCGTCCAAGTCCCAGTTTACTTCCTTTCACGAGCCACTGCTATACGAATGGATAGGAAGCAATGCGTTTGCATTAGGGATTTTCCGTGAAAACTCGACTATGTTCTCGCCTTCTAGACATGGAGGGAGCATGACACGATTGGCTGTGGCCATCTTTGGCCTTGTCCTAGCGTTTTGGCCCACCGCCTCCCTTGCGGCGGATGCAGGGACATTGACCATTGCACCCCAGGACCAGCAGGCGAGGGAGTATACGCTCGAAGATCTCGATTCTATGCCGCAGGAAACGATCCGGACCAAAACGGTCTGGACAGAAGGGGTCGTCGAGTTCAGCGGCGTGGTGCTGGCCCATCTGTTGGCGGATGCTGGCATCAAGACGGGGACGGTTAAGCTCTCGGCGTTGAACGACTACTCCGTCGAGTTTCCGGTTGACGAGGCCGGTGACGACTACCCGATCGTGGCGACACGGATCAACGGTGAGGCCATGCCGGTGCGGGAGAAGGGACCCTTCTGGGTGATCTACCCCTACGACCAGAGCGACGACTTCCGGACCGAAACAATCTACATTCGTTCGATCTGGCAATTGAACAGGATTGTCGCGATCGAATAGCCGGTGGAGGGCGGTCAGCCATCTTCAAGAAGGGTCACGGGTAGGCATGCGCGTTCTCATCTATTTTCTGATTGCCGGGCTGATCGTTTCTTTGGGTCTTTTGGGCGCTCGACTTCAGCGCGATCTTGATACGCTCTATCAAGTCGACACCAATGGAATGATCTGGACGGTGTTTCAGATTGAAGCCGAGCTTGCCACACTTCGAAGTACCCTTGCGGAACAGGCGGCAACCGCGGTTCCGGACAGTTCTCTCGTGCGTCTGCGCACTGATATCGTTTTGAGCAGAATCTCCCTTCTTCGATCCGGGCGTAGCCGGAGCTTTTGGGAAGAGATCTCCGAAGCCGAGGACTTGCTGGGCGCGCTCGAGCGATACGCACAGGATGCGGCGCGCGTGATCGACCACCCGGGAGCACTGGATCAGGACGACATCACTGCGCTTTCGGCGTTGACGGGCGCGACAAGACCGCAAGCCCGGAGGCTCGCGGTGCTGGGCGTCGCGACCGGCGCCACGGCATCGGAGGCCCGCCGAGCGATTTTCGTCCAGCAACTCGAACGAACCGGGTTCGTTGCCTTTGTTCTGGTGGCCGGACTAACGGTCGTGCTTTTGTATCTCGACCGGTTGCTGCTCCATGCGCGGCGCCGGGACGCGGACCTCAGGGTGTCGAGCCAGAAACTCGCCTCCACAGTTGCCGCGTCACTCGACGGGATCATCGTAACCGATAGAGCGTGGAGGATCGTTGACTACAACGAGGCGGCGCAGCGCATTTTTGGATGGTCAAAAGACGAGGTCGTGGGGCGACGGCTAAACGAAACCGTTCTGCCGAGTCTCGGACGCGGCGAGGAGAGTTCGCAGGGTTTCCGCCTGCCGCAAACTGGAACGAGCCGGATGGAAGCAACCGCTGCGCGGAAATCCGGGGTTACATTCCCCGTGGAACTCAATGTTACGACCTCGACCAAGGGCGACGGCACCCGCATCGCATACTTCCGGGATATCAGTGAACAAAAGATCTCGGAACGCCACTTGATCGACGCCCGCAACCAGGCCGAGAGGACCGATCGCGCCAAGTCACAATTTCTCGCTGTTATGAGCCACGAGATGCGCACGCCGCTGAATGGGATCCTTGGAGTTCTCGATCTCCTCAAGACAACGCGCCTCGATGTGCGCCAAAGACGGTTTGTGGACGTGGCAGCGGCATCGGGCGAGATTTTGCTGGAACATGTCAATGAGGCCATCGATATCACCCGGATAGAAACCGGAGCGATTTCGCTGACGCCGCAGGGTTTTGCGTTGCCTGCTCTGGTTGCCCGCGTGACCGATGTCCTCCGACCGTTGGCAAGCGAAAAAGGGCTCACTTTGGTCGCCGAGATCAGTCCCGACATGGACCGCAGCTTTTTTGCCGATAGCGGGCGGATCAGCCAGATCCTGACCAACCTCTTGGGCAATGCGATCAAGTTCACGGACGCAGGACAAATCCACGTAGACGTTTCCGGAATCCACGGCCCGGAGCGCTCGCAAGTGACGTTTCGCGTGTCCGACACGGGACCTGGTATCACTCCCGAGCGGCTTGACGATATTTTCGAGGACTATGTTGTGCTTGCACGCTCGGAAGGGCGGCAAAGCCGCGGAGACGGTTTGGGACTGGCGATCTCGCGGCGGGTGGCTCGACTGATGGGCGGCGACCTGAAGGCTGAAAGCACCCTCGGCGAGGGTAGCGTCTTCACCTTGAGCGTGCCTTTGGAGCGGATGGGCGAGGCTCCCTTGGCTCCTCCACCCTCGCCCGCAAAGGAACAGCGGCCAAAGTCGGTATTGATCGTTGAGGACAACCAGATCAACCGCTCGGTTCTACGAGAGATGCTCGTTGGTTTCGGGCATTCTGTCTACGAGGCCGAAAATGGGCGGGAAGGGGTGGCGGCCGCCGGAGAGCGCCGCTTTGACTTGATTGTCATGGACTTCAGGATGCCTGTGATGGACGGGATCGCGGCGACGCGCGAGCTCCGTGGAACGGCCGGTCCTAACCGAGGAACCTACATCTTGGGACTTACCGCTTACGGAAGCGATGAATACCGCGCGCTCGCCGAGGACGCAGGGATGGATGGCTTCTGCACGAAGCCCCTGAGGCTCTCCGTGCTCGAGGACACATTGTCTCGGCTTGAGCATTTTCCGGCTCCGAGACCTGCTTGGGCAGGGAGCGTCGACCAAACGTATCGAAGTGGCCTGCAGGAGGAAACGCTCTCGGGGCTGGAACGCACGCTTGGGCAGGACGAGTTGCGCAGCACCTTGGCGCAGTTCCTCAAAGAGTTCGAGGAGGCACTTTCTCGCTGGCGACGTCCCGGAGAGGATCGCCAGGAGCTTCTGGACGATCTCCACAGGCTCCGGGGAGCCTCGGTGCTTTTCGGGCTGAATGATCTTGCCGAACTGGTGGACATGGTTTCCGCCGGAGTTGACGATGGCACGACTTGGTATCTGGAAGATGCGCTCAGTGCACTTGAGGCCGAATTGGTCAGTACCTCGGCGACATTTGCAGATGAGATTGGCAGCGCCAACCTCGGGCCCGTCAGCTAGCAGGGGAGGGCAGCCCCCAAGGAAGAGGACCGTTTGGCCCTACCATTGATCGCGGGCACTCTTTGCCGTCAGACTGACCCGTGCGAGGGGAGAAACTGAGAAGACCACATGTCTGAAGTCACCCAAGTAACGTCCGTGCTGGCCGATCTTGTGGCCTTCCCATCGGTATCCTGCCGTCCAAATGGCGAGATTGCGCGATATGTGGGCCTGCGCCTTGCCGAGCTTGGTTTCCGAGTAGTTTACGATACCCACGAAGACGGCGTTCGAATGAACGTTATCGCCTCCATTGGGCCCGAGTGCCCCGGAGGCATCATCCTGTCAGGACATCTTGACGTGGTGCCGGCGGCGCGGGATCGCTGGTCGGGCGACCCCTTCACGTTGCGTTGCGACGGCGTACGACTGATTGGCCGGGGAGCCGTCGATATGAAGGGCTTCTTGGCGTGCTGCCTGACTGCGGCGCCTGACCTCGCAGAGGGTGCAGGCAGGCTCGCTCTCCCGGTTCACATGGTCTTCACGTTCGATGAGGAGGTCGGCAGTGTGGGAGCCGCCCAGGTTGGGATCTGCCTGAGAGATCTGGATCTTTCTCCTGGCATGGCCATCGTCGGCGAACCCACGGACATGCGCCCGATCGGCTCGCATCGCGGAATTCTCGAACTCACTACGGAGGTCTCCGGCTCCCCCGGGCATGCATCCGACCCAAGGGGCCGGGCGAATGCCATTGACATAGCATCGCGAGTGATCTCCCACATTGGCGACCGCGCAACGGCCCTGGCGTCCAAGCCCGCGGCGGACGCACCCGCAGCCCCTCCCTGGACGACCCTTTCGGTTGGCCGGATCCGAGGCGGCGAGGCGCGTAACATCATTCCACAAAGCTGCGGCTTCGACTGGGAGATCCGCCCGCTTCCTGGTCACGACGGTGTGGAAATTCTGAGGGACGTAGAGACGTGGATCGCCGAGACGCTTTTGCCCCAGGTTCTCGCCATCGACCCGCAAGCGCGAATTGAAACAAAGCTGTCGGCCAATTGCCCCGGCCTGCCGCCAAATCCCAAATCGCAGGCCCTCCGCGTGATTTCTGAGACCTGGACGCGTGAGCCGCCAGCGGCCGTCTCATTTGCCACTGATGCCGGCTATTTCCATGCACTTGGCATAGATACTGTCGTCTTCGGTCCTGGATCAATCGCGCGGGCACACAAACCGGAGGAGTACATTACGAAAGATGAGTTGGCCCAGGGGCTTGAGTTCCTCGCAAGGCTTCAGACTTACCTTTCAGCCTGAGAGCAGTTGGCGGGTGGCTATCGGCCCGGCACAAAGAAGGCACCCACACGATCGCCTCGCACCGGACTATCAGCACCGGATACGAACGTGTGACGACCCCGGCCCACCCGGCCACGTGGGCGAGGATACGATTTAGCGGATCCGGAGACCCGAGTTCGGATCGAAGAGATACATCCGCGCGGGCTCGAAGGTTAGGCCAACGCGAGCGCCTTCCTTGGCGCGATCGTCCGCGCGATCCTCGACAATCAGGCGCTCGCCCGAGGGGGCGTCGAGATAGACATAGGAGACGCCGCCGAGCGCCTCGGTCAGGTCGACGGTCAGTGCACCGCCCGCGTCGAGCACAAGATGCTCCGGACGAATTCCAACCGTAAGCCCGCTCCCATCGGACGGCAGATCGATCGGTGTGGGTACGGTCTTCCCAAGAGCTGGGATCTCGACTGCTCCATCCCGCGCCACCCCTTCGAGGAAGTTCATCGATGGGGACCCAATGAACCCCGCGACAAAGCGATTATCCGGGTCGCGGTAGAGCTCTAGGGGTGCGCCGACCTGCTCGATGACGCCTGCCCTCAGGACCACGATCTTATCGGCCAGCGTCATCGCTTCGACTTGGTCGTGGGTCACATAGATCATGGTTGCGCCGATCTCCTTGTGGAGGCGGGCGATCTCGACACGCATCTCCACGCGCAGCTCCGCATCGAGGTTGGAGAGAGGTTCGTCGAACAGAAAAACCTCCGGCCCCCGGACAATGGCACGGCCTATCGCGACCCTCTGGCGTTGACCGCCAGAAAGCGCGGCGGGTTTGCGCTTTAGATACTGGTCGAGTTTCAGGATGCGGCTTGCTTCAGCCACCTTGCCCTTGATCTCGACCACGGGATGTCCCGTCATTTTGAGCCCGAACCCCATGTTTTCTTCGACGGTCATGTGGGGGTAGAGCGCGTAAGTCTGGAAGACCATGGCGACACCGCGCTCAGCGGGATCAAGTCGCGTGACATCGCGGGCGCCGATTTGGATCATGCCTTCGGATGTCTCCTCAAGCCCCGCCACCATTCTCAAAAGGGTCGACTTTCCGCAGCCGGAGGGTCCGACAAAAACGCAGAACTCTCCGTCGTCAATCGTTAGGTCGACCCCATGGATGACTTGCGTTGCGCCATAGCGCTTCACCACGCTCTCGAGGTTCACCCCTGACATGTGTCCTCCCTTTCACTCCCTGGATTTTGCGATGTCGTCGTCGGGAAATGCCCAAGCTTGCGCCTCGGCCGCGATCGCGAGGGCGGTTCGCGCGAGTTGTGGCGCCAGCTGATCGAGACCCTCAAGACTGGTGCGGGTCGTGGTCGTGGTCACCGACAGTGCACCCAGGACCCGGCCAGAGCTCGCCTGGATCGGCTTGGCGATGCATATAATTCCGGGTTCATGTTCCTCGCGGTCATAGGCGTAGCCGCGCTGCTTGATCTGGTTCAGGTCGGCGCGGAGCGCGCTGGGCGAGGCGTGGGTATGTGCTGTGAAGGGATGGTACGACTGCAACGCCAGCATGCGCTCCTGCTCGTCGGGCTCGAGGAAGGCCAGGATCGCTTTGCCGACGCCAGTGCAGTAGGCCGGCCCGACCTTGCCCGCCTGGCTAAACATCTCAACGGGTTCACGGGCGTTACGCTTGTCGACGTAGAGGACATGCCCATGGTCGAGCTGAGCGAGATGCACGGTCTCGCCGATCTCGGCGGAAAGCTGGTCGAGGTGTGGGCGCGCAAGGGGGGCGATGGAGAACTGCGCCCAAGCAGCGTGCGCGAGCCGCACCAGACGCAGGCCGGGAGCGTAGGTTTGCCGGTCTGGGTCATATGCAAGCATGCCTTGGTTCGCCAGGGTCTGAAGCAGCCTGTAGAGTGTCGCCTTTGGAAACGGGCTTTCGTCCAAAAGCTCGCCGAACCGCACCGGTCGGCCGTAGGCGGCCACGCGGTCGAGCACATCGAGGGCTTTGCCCACGGTGCCGTCAGCATTCGCGGCTGCGTTCATGTTATCCTCCCTGCCGTGCTCGTCTGTGGCAAACTCGGCTGTTGACAGGCATAGCCCGACTCGCGTTACAATTTCAATATTCAA
>JBCCKB010000067.1:0-11907 GCA_039027595.1 Pseudomonadota bacterium
ACACCTCCGGTGAGCTCTCCGAGGGAGCGGAGACGTTCGCTGTGCTGAAGCTGCGTTGTAAGCTCTTGCGCGCGCCGCGATGACTCCACCGCCAACGTGACATCCTTGAGCGCGCATCTGTAGCCTGCAAAACCACCAGCGAACGTCTCCGCTCCCTCGGAGAGCTCACCGGAGGTGTCGCGCATGAGTTCAACAACATCCTCTACGTCGTCCAGGGAAATCTCGAGCTCGCACTTCGGCGGGGCCCCGGGAGCCTGGACCACGACACCCTCGAGATTCTGAGCGACGCCCATGCGGCGACGCTTCGCGCAGGCGCCCTTACCAGGGATCTTCTGGCCGTGGGTCGGAAAGCACAGCTCAACCCGGAGCCTGTCAGCATGGTCGACACGACGCATGCGATCATCAGCCTTTTGCGGCGATCATTCCGCTCGACCATCGCCCTTGAGGTGGACATGGCGCCGGACGCCGCGTCTGGCGGGTACTTGGTGACGCTTGACCGCGCAATGTTGGACCACGCGATTCTCAACATCGCAATCAATGCCCGCGACGCGCTTGGCTCGGCCGGCACGATTACATTCAGGCTGCGCCGAACAGGCGCCAGCTCAACGGACGGGCGCCGCGTCTCGCTGGAAATTTCGGATACCGGCGCAGGGATGACCCCAGATGTACTTAAACGCGCAAAGGACCCCTATTTCTCGACAAAGAAAATTGAACAAGGTTCAGGGATCGGCTTGTCGGTGGTCCAGGAATTCGTCGAACAGTCGCAAGGCACGCTTGAGCTTGACAGCGCCCCTGGCTTTGGAACAACAGTGAAGCTCACATTCAGGGAGAACGAGACGACCTGCGCAGGGGAAACCACCGTTCCGTTGACCGAGGTCGCCCAAGGCGCGGGCGAGACGATCCTGATTGTCGAGGACGAGCCCCACGTGCGCGCGCTGATGCAATCGATGCTGGTGCGCCTCGGCTACAAGCCCATTTCCGCCACGTCTGGCACAGAGGCCTGGTCGATGATCGAAAGCGGGCTCGATGTGGCGGCGGTCGTGAGCGACGTGGATCTGCCTGGCGGGATCACGGGCACCGAACTTGGTCAGCGGCTTCAAGCCTGGGACGCCAGAATTCCAATGATGATTGTCTCGGGATATGATCTCTCATCGGTTGAGGCGGTTCCTTGGCACTCCCCCAGGCGCCTCCACCAAAAACCGATCAGCCTCGCCATTCTCTCAACGGCGCTCCGCGACCTCCTGGATGAAGCTCGGGACTAGTGCCCGCTCACCAGGGAATGGCCGTTCCCGAAGTGTCGAAGAAGCCACCGGACGCGCTCGGATCGAGAGTTTTGATAACGCCAATCAGCTTTTCGGCCGCCTCTTCGGCGGTGACCTTCCGGTGCCCCGGATAGCCCGCGGTGAAGCGGGTTTCCACGGTTCCAGGATGCAACGCCACAACAACCGCATCCTTCCGTCTGCGCGCGATCTCGATTGAAGCGGTGCGGACAATCTGATTGGCGGCGGCCTTGGATGCGCGGTAGGCGTACCAACCACCCAAATGGTTGTCGCCGATCGACCCCACCCGCGCGGTCAAAACCGCGACCACCGACCGACCTTCTTTCGGCAAAAGTGGCGGCAGCTCGGCTAGGACCAGGGCGGGCCCAATTGCATTCACCGCCATGACATGGGCCATGGCGGCCCCATCGATCTGCCCAAGCGCCTTCTCGGGCGCGCCGCCCGCTGGAGCGAGAATACCCGTCGCCACGAAAACAAGATCGAACGGTGCTTTCAGGGCCCGAACGCCCTGGCGCACCGATGCTTGGTCGGTCACATCGAATCCATCCGGCCCGCGCGAAAGCCGCGAAACCTCAACCCCTTTGAGGTCGAGGGCGTCCGCGACAGCGCCTCCGATCCCGCCCGATGCGCCGATCACCAATGCCCGTTGCATAACCTTCTCCGTTGACAGCGCGTCACCTAGCTCCACCTCCGTAGAAGACGAGCCATACCAAGGGTCTTTTCCATGCGCCTTCTTGCCGTCCTCGCGCTCTTGCCTCTTCCAGCGCAGGCTCTCGAGCTTGAACTCACCGGATTCTATGACCTCAACAACCCCGCGAGCCTCGACTATGATCCAGATTTCTGCGGTCTCTGGATTGCGAACGAGGGCCCGGAGTTGGTTCTCGTGACCCTCGAGGGCGACGAACTCCGCCGTTTTGGCAGTGGTCTGTCGCGGATCAAGGCCGTGGCACTCGAAGATCAACACCTCCTTGTCGCCGATGGCTTTGGCAACCTACAGCGCCTGACGAAGGCCGGCGAGCCAATGGCGGCGCCGTTTCCTGCGGGACCTGGGTTCATGGACAATGAGGGGCTTGCCATCGACGGCGACGGAACGCTGATTTCCGTGGAGGATGATCCCGCCTACATCACCTGGATGACCCCTGACGGCGATATTCTCCGCCGGATCGATGGCACTGACATCGAGCCACCGATGACCGAACCGCAAGGCATCGCGCGCGACCCGCGCACCGGGCATCTTCTGATCGTCGATGATTGGGAAGGAACGAATAGCCTCTACGAGTTCGACGCCCAGGGAACCCTGCTGGCCACCCTGCCCCTCATCGCCTACGGCCGGGATCCCGAGGGCATCGCCATCCGACCTGGGGCGAACCAGGTGTTCATGGCTTTCGACAGTGGTCGACGTATTGCCTCATTCGACTACACCCCCACGCTGCCCCCCGGCAGCGACCCCGTCGCGCCCGGGGGCGATTGCGTGATGTTCTAAAGAGCGCAACCGCAAAAGTGGCGCCTCCTAGTAACGTTCAATGAACCTTTGCGCATCGTTGATCAGAGCCCTGTATTCGCTGCTGTCGCAACCGAGCTGACGGATTACAGTTTCGTAGGTCTTTGTAAGCGCGTAATGGGTCGCCACGTTCGCGGAGGCTGCGTTCAACCCCCAGATCAGGCGCGCAGGCGGGTTAACCAGGTTGAGCGACCGAGCGGTTATAGCGGCTCCAAGGCGGCCCTCGTTGCACAGCTTGTTTGACGCGCGCATTAGTCCCGCCAGCTGATCAGGGTTCTGAACGCGCCGCTCGGCAACCTGGGGAGGTTCTTGGGCGCGCCGACATTGCGCGGACGCCAGCGCCCTTGAAGACTGGCGCAGCCCGAATTGCACCCGCATGTTCACACGTCCCGAGCGGTAGAGGACGGGTAAGCGTAACATGCCCGTTTTCCCGGAGCGCAGCGCCGAGATCGCGTCATCTGAGAGCCGCACCATCACCGCGCTGCCCGTCGGCAACTGCGCGACCGGGGGCGTGTCATATACCGTTCCATCCACAAAGATCTCCGCCCGCGCCACGCTGGAGACCCGAGCATTGCGGAAGAAACTCTCCGAGAACCGAAACACCATCTCGTTCCGGCCATTCTTGCAATAGGCTTGAATTCGAAAGTCGAACGCTCGGTAGATGGCGTACCCTCCACCCTGACCGCCCGACCTGAAATCCCAGACCGCGTTGTCGTTGGCCCGCAGATCACGGGGTTGCGCGTGGGCCGGCGAAATCGAGACAGCCATCAGCACACCCACTGCCATAGAGGACAAGGTCCGGAACATTCGATCCATCATGTCATCACCCCACGTTCTTCGGTTGCGTCGCCAAAAACCGTAAAAGTGGTCCGACGCAATCTCCAGTGACAGCTTTTGTCATCGGCGCCGCTTTGGTTGAAACCGAAACCTCTCCCAAATGCGTTGGGATGCCGAAGAGCGTGTTTGATCGCCGAGGGGCTTTTCAACGCCCGAGAGCTGCGGCATACTTTCCCAATGATGACGGTCCGCGATACACTTGGTGCCGCCCGTGCGGGTGCGATGTCGCTATTTGTCCTTCTCCTAAGCTGCCTCTGAGCGTGCCATAGGGCGCGACCGCTCAGAGGGGTTCGACGCGCCAAAGCACAGAGCCAAAGGAGAAAAAGATGACCACCCAAGATGACCGTGTAGTGATTTTCGATACAACCTTGCGCGACGGTGAGCAGTCGCCGGGCGCTACGATGACCCATGAGGAGAAGCTTGAAATCGCGTCCATGCTCGATGACATGGGCGTCGACATCATCGAGGCGGGCTTCCCAATCGCCTCTGACGGCGATTTCCAGGCCGTGAGCGAGATCGCCAGACAATCACAAAGTGCCGTCGTCTGCGGGCTTGCGCGGGCGAATTTCAAGGATATCGACCGCTGCTGGGAAGCTGTGCGCCATGCAAAGGCCCCTCGGATCCACACCTTCATCGGGACCTCGCCGCTTCACCGCGCGATCCCCAACCTCGACCAGGACCAGATGGCCGAACGGATCCACGACACCGTGACGCACGCCCGCAACCTTTGTGACAATGTGCAATGGTCGCCGATGGATGCCACGCGAACCGAGTGGGACTATCTGAAGCGCGTGGTTGAGATCGCGATGAAGGCCGGTGCCACGACCATCAACATTCCCGACACGGTGGGCTATACGGCGCCGGTGGAAAGCGCCGAGCTAATCCGACGCCTGATTGCGGAAGTGCCAGGTGTCGCCGACGTGGTCTTTGCCACCCATTGCCACAATGATCTCGGCATGGCGACCGCGAACTCCCTTGCCGCGGTGGCGGGCGGCGCGCGCCAGATCGAGTGCACGATCAACGGGCTTGGGGAACGCGCGGGAAACACGGCGCTCGAGGAAGTCGTCATGGCGATGAAGGTTCGCCACGACATTATGCCCTGGCGCACCGGGATCGACACCACAAAGCTCATGGCCGTCTCCCGGCGTGTTTCCACGGTCTCGGGCTTCGTGATCCAGCCCAATAAGGCGATCGTGGGAAAGAACGCTTTCGCCCACGAAAGCGGCATTCACCAGGACGGCATGCTCAAGAATGCCGAAACCTTCGAGATCATGCGGCCAGAAGATGTGGGCCTCAAAGAGACCTCGATCGTTATGGGCAAGCATTCCGGTCGTGCGGCGCTGCGTTCGAAGCTGAAGGAGCTTGGGTTCGAGTTGGCCGACAATCAGCTCAACGACGTGTTCGTACGCTTCAAGGCCCTCGCCGACCGGAAGAAGGAGGTCTTCGAAGACGACCTGATTGCCTTGATGCGAGACCAGGAAGCGGGCGAGACCCATGACCACATCAAGGTCAAGTTCTTGCGCGTCATCTGCGGCACCGAGGCACCGCAATCGGCGGACCTGACCTTGGAAATCGGCGGCGAGGATCACCAGACCACTGCCCAAGGGGATGGACCCGTGGATGCCGCGTTCAATGCGGTGAAGGCGCTCTTTCCGCACGCCGCGCGTCTCCAGCTCTACCAGGTCCATGCGGTGACCGAAGGGACCGATGCCCAGGCCACCGTCAGTGTGCGCATGGAAGAGGAGGGTCGGATCGCGACAGGCCAAGCCGCGGATACCGACACAGTGGTGGCCTCGGCCAAGGCATATGTGAACGCGCTGAACCGATTGATTATACGTCGCCAGAAATCCGATCCGAACGCGGATGTGAAAACCGTGAGCTACAAGGACAGCGCCTAGGCAAGCTTGGCGGCGCGCCTGCGGCGCATTCCTTCTGGCCCTCCGGGACCGCCAATGGCGGTGCCTTCGAGCGATTGGCGCCCAACGGCTCTGGCGGACCCAGGGACCGTTGGCGGGCGAGGAACCAAGGTGTCACGCGTTCAGGGTGCGTGCCGCAGGCGGGTGCGGCGTATCGTGCCGCGTCGAAGACGCGACCGCTCTTTAATACCCGGCTCCGCGATCAACGAGACCCAAGAAGGCTTGACCGCTCTCGCCGCGACGGATGTTCTCGGCAATCGCTTCGGACGCCGTACCGGGCCGGGTCGCCGAAGCAACATGGGGGGTGATTGTCACGTGTGGATGTGCCCAAAACGGGTGAGCTGGCGGAAGCGGTTCCTCGCGGAAGACATCGAGCGTGGCATGGGCGACCTGTCCGGTCTCGAGCGCCCCCAAAAGTGCATCGTCATCGATCAAGGTTCCTCGACCGGGATTGAGCACGACCACACCTTTCCGCATCCGCGAGAACGCAGGCGCATCGAGGGTGTTTTCCGTGCTTGGCGTCGCGGGCAGGAGGAGCACGACGATGTCAGAGGCGCCAAGGACCGCGTCGAGCCCAGTCGGACCGCCATGTGTCTCCACGCCCGAGATGTCTTTCTTCGTCCGCGACCATCCGATCACGTGGAAACCCAGACCGGCGAGCGCTTGGGCCGACGCGGCGCCCAATTCCCCCAGTCCCAAGATGCCCACGGTGCGGTTCCGCGCGAGCGGCGGCGCGGCATAATCCCAGTGGGGCACAGTCCGCTTGATATAGCGGTCCAATCCGAGGTGGTGGCGGAGCACATGGCCCGTCACCCACTCAACCATCCCCTCCCTGAGACCAGGTTCGACCATCCTGACAAGGGGCTGGGTCAATGTCGAATTTCCTGTGATCTCCTCGACCCCCGCCCAGAGATTGAAGACCGCCTTCGCCCGGCAATAGGGCGCAAAATCCGTGATCCACCCATCCGGCGATGTCACGATGTAGTCCACGGTCTCGGGCGCTGCCTCGGTCCCAACGGCCACGCCCAAACCTGACGCGCTGAGCGCGCGTGTCAGCGGCGCCTCGTAATCAGGCCAGGCTTTCCGATCACCGAACAGCAACTGGATCATCGGCCGCGGGGCCTGTGGACATGGGCCGACTGAACGAGTCCGAAGGCCGTCAAAAGAACCAGCATCGCCGATCCACCATAGCTCACCAGCGGCAAGGGTACGCCAACGACCGGCGCAAGCCCCATCACCATGGACATATTGACCGCGAAGTAGAGAAAGAACGTGGCCGCGATGCCGTAGACCAACAGCGCGGAGAACCTGTCCTTCATGGTCATCGCGGAGGCGATACAAAAGAAGATAATGAGACCGTAGAGCACAAGGAGCGACGCCGCACCGACGAACCCAAACTCCTCCGCCAGGGTCGTGAAAATGAAGTCCGTGTGCTTCTCGGGCAGGAAGTTCAGCCTGGATTGGGTGCCCTGCATAAATCCCCGGCCCGAAAACCCGCCCGAGCCCAGGGCTATTTTTGACTGGGTGATGTGGTAGCCCGCGCCAAGCGGGTCCTTGGAGGGATCCAAGAACGTATCAATTCGCCGGAACTGATAGTCCTCCAGGAGCTGCCAGCTTTGCCCGCGCGAGGCAAAGACGGAATAAATTGCTCCGACGCCGCCCGCGATGATCGTTCCGAAATACCACCAGGACACGCCGGCCACGAACATCACGATCGCGCCGCCCGCCAGGAGCAGGATCGCGGTCCCAAGATCGGGTTGGATCAGGGTCAACCCCGTGGGCACGATGATCAGAACCACCGGCAAGAGCACCCAGAACGGGTGCGACACCTTCTTTGGATCAAGCCAGTCATAATAGGCCGCGAGCACCATCACCACCGTGATCTTGGTGACTTCGGACGGCTGGAGCCGCATGAAACCAAGGTCGATCCAGCGCTGTGCGCCCATGCCGACTGTGCCGAAGAACTCCACCGCCAAAAGAAGCAGGAGCGAGCCGATATAGGCCAAGACGGCGACATTGCGCCAAAACCAGATCGGGATCATCGCGACGATGAACATCGCAACCATGCCCATGCCAAAGCGCTGCATCTGCGGCTCGGTCCAGCGCCCAACGGCGCCACCGGCCACCGAGTAGAGCATCAAAAATCCAACGCTCGAGACCGCCGCCAAGAGAAGGATAAGCGGCCAATTGAGAAAGAAGACTTTGCGCGCGCCCGTGGGCACCGTTTTGATATTGTACTCAAGATAGCTCACGCGCGGCTTCTCCCCGGCGCTGGTGGGCGCGGATCGGACAGTGTCAGGCCCTCAAAGCGTTCGCGGATCTCATCGTGCTGGCCCGAGGGATAGGCCTCGAGCGGCGGCAGCCCGCCATACTGCGCGAACAGGAGAATGTCGCGCGCCACGGGGGCGGCGGCCTTCGACCCACCTCCGCCATGCTCCACAACCACGGAGATTGCGTATTTCGGCTTGTCGTAGGGCGCGAACGCGACGAACAACGCATGATCGCGCCGCTCCCACGGCAGGTCCTCGTTCTTCCAGACGCCCTGGGCGCGCTCGGCGGCAGTGATGTTGCGCACCTGGCTGGTCCCGGTCTTGCCCGCAATCTCCTGCCCTTCGGCCACCACGCGCGAACGCCGCGCGGTTCCGCGCCGCCCATTGGAGACTTTGTACATCGCTTCGCGTATCGCGCGGAGATGTCCCGGCCGGATATCCAGCGCCGGAGCGTCCTCACCGCCGTTCTCTTCTCCGCCCAGGGTCTTCACGAGCCTTGGCACAAGCGCCTTACCGCTTGCGACGCGCGCGGTGTAAACCGCAAGCTGCAACGGCGAAGTCAACGTAAAGCCCTGCCCGATCGAGGCGTTGAGCGTGTCGCCGATCCGCCAGGGTTCACCCCGGCGCACCTGTTTCCATTGCTGCGTGGGGGCGAGACCCTCGGCCACCGCGGACATCGGGATGTCGTGGCGCATCCCGCAGCCGAGTTTGTTCGCCATCGCCGAAATCCGGTCGATACCCACCCGCTGCGAGATGTCGTAATAGTAACAATCGCAGGACTGGACGAGCGAGTCCTCAAGGTTCATCCAACCATGCCCGCCGCGCTTCCAGCAATGGAACCGCCGCCGTCCGAGCTGGTAAAATCCAGGGCACCACACGGTTTCGCGATACCCGACAACGCCTGCGTCCAGCGCCGCGAGCGCGACAATCATCTTGTAGGTCGACCCAGGCGGATAGGTCCCCTGGACTGTCTTGTTGCGCAGGGGCACGTAGCGGTCCTGGGTGAGCACCTGATAATCGGTAGACGAGATCCCGCGCACGAAGAGGTTTGGATCAAACGCCGGGGCCGAGCCCAGCGCGAGAAGATCCCCGTTTTCGCAATCCATAACAACGCAGGCCGCGCTCTCGCCTCGCAGCCGCTCCTGCACAAAGTTCTGGAGCCGGGCGTCCACCGTCAACTGGAGGTCTTGGCCGGCGATACCCGGATCGCGCTCAAGCTCGCGCATCACCCGACCGGCGGCGTTCACTTCGATCCGGCTATTGCCGGCGCTTCCGCGGAGGGGCACCTCAAGCTTTTTCTCGACACCCACCTTTCCGATCTGGAATTTCGGGATTTGCAAAAGCGGATCGGGGTCTTCGATTTGGCTTAGATCGTAGTCGGAAACTGGCCCCACGTAGCCGATGACATGGGCAAAGTCTCCGGTCATTGGGTAGTAGCGCGACAGCCCCACCTCGGGCGTGATGCCGGGCAAGGCGGGGGAGTTCACCGCCACCCGGCTGAAATCTTCCCAGCTTAGCCGGTCGGCAAGCGTCACGGGCACGAACGGCGATCGCCTGTACATCTCCTTGAGCGCACGCTGCAATTCGGTCTCGTCGAGGGTAATGATGGATTTCAGCTTCGCGATCACCTGGTCCACATCGCCCGCGTCTTCGCGGACAATCACGATCCGGTAGTTCTGGGAATTGTCGGCGATAATGACCCCGTTGCGGTCATAGATTATGCCGCGTGGCGGGGCGATCAGGCGGACATTGATCCGGTTTTCCTCGGCGAGGAGTCGGTACTGGTCCGCCTCCTCGATCTGCATTTGCCGCATCCTGAAGCCCAGGAGGCCCATGAAGCCTAGCTGTAGCCCCCCAAGAACCAGCCCGCGCCGCGTTGTAAGGCGCTGGGTTTCCTCGAGCTCCTTCGGATGCTGTCTCATAGCCTATTCCCCAACGGATCCACCGCACCAGGCGACACCTTCATGATGCCAAGAACACCGGAACAAAACACCACGATCGCGGGATAGACCAAAGCGGTGACGATCATCTGAATGAGGATCTGACCAAGCGTTGGTCTGATGACCGCGAAGATCGACAAGATGCCGGTGTTGAGCACCGTAACGGCGAGAATTGTGCCCGCGACCATCGTCCATTCCCCCAAGAACGGCTGATCGCGTGATATCGGTTCGCGGGCGCGCAGAAACTCCAAGCCAAGAAGGACGCAAGCCGTCCAAAGTCCGAGAGGACGCATGAAGAGCACATCCGTCATCAGAAAGACACCTGCCACCAGGAGGGTCGGCACGGCGTCGGGACGCCTGAGCGCCAATGCATAGGTTAGAACGAGGATCAAATCGGGGCCAGGAAGCCGTCCAGACAACTCGCCAAGCGGAAGAAGGCGTTCGAACACCAGCAAAAACGCGAGGCCCAGATACAGCGCGCGGTTGCGCCAGATCCGTGGTTTGACAACCTCAGCCATCGCCCACGGCCCCCGAGGCCATTTCGTCCGGGATAACGGCGCCACCCGGACCGATCAGGCCGCCGGGTAACTCGATCCGCTCTGCGGGCGCCGAGCGCAGGACGCGCAGAAACTCGAGACGCTCGTAATCTGCAGACAACCGGACCCGGAACCTGTCGTCGGTGCCCGCCACCACCTGCCCCACCAGGAGCCCGGCGGGAAAGACGCCGCCATCCCCCGATGACACCACGCGATCGCCAGGGCGGACGCGTTCGAGATCCTCGATAAACTCAATGGGCGGGATCGGCGCATTGTCGCCGGCGAGCACACCGCGCTGGCCCGAGGGTTGGATCGTGACCGGGATTCGGCTGCCCGGATCGGTGAGAAGGATGACCCGGCTCGTGGTCTGCCCCACACCCGAAATTCGCCCCACAAGGCCCAGACCATCGGTCGTTGCCCAGCCGTCGCGGATCCCGTCGCGCGCGCCGACATTCAAGAGAACCGATTGGCGGAACGGGGATCCAGAATCCGCGAGCACCACGCCGGTGACAAAGGTGAGCGCCGGATCCAGACGGACCTTGTTCAAATCAAGAAGCTTCGCGTTCTCCTGCTCAAGCTGTAGGGCTGCTTCGCGCCACGCCCGCATCTGCCGCAGCTCACGCCTTAACTCTTGATTTTGCTCATAAATCCTACTGTAGCTCTCAAAACCCTCAATCATGCTTGCGAATTTCGATACCGGAACCAGCGCCCAGTCCATCGAGGGGACGAAGCGATCGATCAGCATCGCTCGGAACCGTTCCGCTCGAGGGCTATCGATCCGCCAAAGCAGGAACAGCGCGAACATCAGCACAACGATGCCGCCGACAAAAAGCCGGCGGATCGGTCTGACATAATCGTCGCTCGTGCCTCTGTCTCGCGCCACGGGCTGTCCTTCAGGTCGGTGCCCCCGCCCCGGTCAGCTGTCGTAGTCTATCACATGCCGGAGTTGCTTTTCATATTCCAGTGCCGTGCCCGTTCCCATCGCAACACAATTGAGCGACTCGTCGGCCACAGTAATGGCGAGCCCGGTCTGCTCGCGCAGTGCAAGGTCCAATTCACCCAAGAGCGCGCCCCCGCCCGTCAGCATGACGCCACGATCGACGATGTCGGCCGCCAGATCAGGAGGCGTGGCTTCAAGTGCCGTCATGACGGCCTCGCAAATCGTCTGAACCGGCTCTGCGAGCGCTTCGGCCACTTGCGCCTGGTTGATCTCGGTCTCCTTCGGCACACCGTTTAGCAAGTCGCGCCCGCGGATCTCCATGGACTGCCCACGCCCGTCATCGGGCATCCTTGCTGTGCCGATCGAGGTCTTGACCCGCTCCGCCGTCGCCTCGCCGATCAGAATGTTGTGCTGGCGCCGGAGGTAGCTCACGATCGCCTCGTCCATCCGGTCGCCGCCGACGCGCACCGAGCGCGCATAGACGATATCCCCAAGCGAGAGCACGGCCACCTCGGTGGTCCCGCCCCCTATGTCGACAACCATATCGCCGGTCGGATCGGTGATCGGCATGCCTGCGCCAATCGCCGCCGCGATGGGCTCCGCGATGAGCCCTGCGCGGCGCGCCCCTGCCCCCATAACCGACTCGCGGATCGCCCGCTTCTCGACCGGTGTCGCGCCATGGGGCAC
>JBCCKB010000068.1:0-11871 GCA_039027595.1 Pseudomonadota bacterium
AAGTGCTTCCATCCTTTTGGATTTATT
This sequence comes from Pseudomonadota bacterium, assembly GCA_039027595.1. Classification (GTDB taxonomy): domain Bacteria; phylum Pseudomonadota; class Alphaproteobacteria; order Rhodobacterales; family Rhodobacteraceae; genus Ovoidimarina. The sequence continues at coordinate 28 of JBCCKB010000068.1, forward strand.
CTGGGACTTAGTCTTGCTTAAACTCAACAATTAAGCACTAAAGAAGGTTATTGCTCTGAGCATTACCTTTCACCCCTTGTACGAGGTACTCCCACTCATTTGTAGCGCTGAGAAGACATCTTTGTTTTTCCAGTTCGCATAGTTCTTAATTAAAAAGCACAAAACTACGAGGGGTTTTTCCTGAAAGCAAATCCGCATATGTAGGCCGAAGCGTTAGGATTATATTGAGTTGCGCATTGTAGAGCTCCAACCCACCTTGACGAGCCCCCGAAGGCGCAGGGACGTTTTATGTAAGCATGGCGCTGCTCTCAGTGGAAGGCTGATGTGGCCGGAGCCTCCACATGGTGGAGGCCGGATCAGCCGGGACGACCGTTTTGGGAGCTGGTGGCGGGTCACGTAGCGCTGTGTGCGGACGGATCGTGTTGTATTGTTTTCGCCATCGCTCGATCAGGACCTTGGCCTCCCTGAGGTCATTGAACAGCTCCACATTGAGGAGCTCATCGCGGAGCTTGCCGTTGAAACTCTCGGTGTAGCCGTTCTCCCAAGGGCTGCCCGGCTCGATGAACAGGGTTTTCGCGCCCATCCTTGCAATCCAGTCCCGAACGGCATGGGCCGCGACCTCGGGGCCGTCGCCAATGGTTGCTCGAACCCGTGGCGCAATCATTGGCAACTCGGATCGGATGTGATCGGGAACGCCCCGTCGGACCATGAGATCAGCGAGGACTGTGAGAACGCTGTGGCTGTTGAGCCGTCGCTCCACGTCGATGGCCAGGCACTCACGGGTGAACTTGTCGGTGACCGTGAGCATACGGAACTTGCGTTCGTCCTGTGTTCGGTCCTGGACGAAGTCACTCGCCAATGTCACTCGGACCATTGGCGCACCATGGCCCGCCCCAGACATGGTTCGGGCGCTCAGGTCTGAGCCTCACGCACGATCCGTCCACTGCCCGGCAGGGCATTGCGCCGCAATGTCCCGAGAGGGTTCAGCCAGAGCCTGCTGCGTTTCGGCTGCTTCTGCGAGACACGAAGGCCCTGTCCGACATGGGCCTCGGACCAATGGCGGCCACATGCCGAACCGCCAGATCCGGGCAACACGCTTGTGATTGACGTACCAGCCGTCGCGGCGGAGCAAAGCGTCGCCAGTGGCTGCTCGGACCAATGGCGCAACCACTGGCAACTCCGCCGATAGCCATAGCGGCCGTACTTACCGGCCAACTCAATGATCGCCGATGTCAGCGCGTCGTCATCATCCAGCTTCTGCGGCCGCCGGTTGCCGATTGAGGCGCCATTGGTTCGAGCCCAATCGGCGACGCGTTGATCGATGCTGGCCCACCCCTTTGCATGCCCGGCGCTGTGAGACGCCGAGCTCTGTACACGCATGCTCGATGAACTGACGCTTGCGGGAGGGCCCGACCAGTTTCCCGAGGCGGCGTCCTTCAGAAGGGCCTTATCGAGTTCAGCACCCGCCAGGAGCCGCTTCAGTCGGGCGTTCTCCCTTTCCAGATCCTTCAGACGCTTCGCCTGGTCACCTTCCATGCCGCATTCGCCATTGTCACTCGGACCAATGGCGTTCCAAAGGCTCATTCTTTCCGCCAGCGGTAATACGTCACCTGGGTCACGCCGAGCCGCCGCACGAGACCCCACCAACGCTGACGCCTTCCGCCAGCAACATCTCAGCTTCCCGCAATTTCGAGATAATCTCTTCCGGTTTGGAGCGCGTCGCGCCCATCGCTCTTCTCCTTCAAACAACCCATTTTTTCACTCAACGTGGCGGCCTTCAAAGAGAGTGGGTCACAGGCGGGTCGGCAGCTCGGGCATTGGCAAAACAATCGCTGCGCAATTGGTGGCTGCGGGCGCTGAAGTAATCGTCTGAGGCCGCAACATAGCAAATCTTGACAAATTAGTGGCCGAACTCGGCGCAGGCACGGCGATACCGGTGGACATGGTCCGTCAGAGCGAAGTGGCGTTGCGGGCTGACGCTATGCGAGACCTCGTCCACCTGGTGATCTCGGCATCGAGCGCTGCGCATGGGCGCTTCTCGGAGCTCTCAGAAGAAGACTTGCGGCACATACTCGATGCAAAGTTCTTCGGCCCATACGCAATTGCCAAGGCCGCTTTGATCAGAATACGCCCTTAGTGGATCAATCACCTTCTTTTCCGGCGTGCAATCGTGTCGCTCCGACATGAAGTGCTCTGGGCTGGGTGCCGCCAACGGAGCCGTCGAGGCTTAGACACGAAGTCTTGCTTTAGAGCTTGGCCCGAAGGTCAGGGTGAATTGCCTTTAACCGGAAACGTCCGGTCTTACGTTTGTGCCGCGATGGAGCCTCAAGCGCACGAAACCATGTACAAAGCAACAGGCGAAACTCTTCCAGTTAGCAGAGTGGGCAGGGTTGAGGAGATCGCCGAAGCGTCGATGTTCCTCATGATCATTGGTCATACAACCGGTGTTGTTCTTGATGTGGATGGGGGGCAAACAATCCGCCAAAGGATCGTGGCCTGACGTGCCGTGTTTGTGTTGGCGCGTGACCGGCTTCGGGTTCGTCGGGGTGATGGCTTCGGGTGCTCGCGGCCAATAGCCCAACGCGCTGTGGGGCGCTTGGTGGTGTCGCGCTTCCTAGGTTTTTTCGCCAATGACCTGGGCCTCTTTGAGCGACGAGAAGATCTCGCCGTTGAGCCGTTCGGCGCGTATCGGGACGTTGAGATTCTGGACGAAGCCATACGCCTAGGATGCCCCTGCCTCAGGGAACGCGGTCTTGGCGCCGATGACGTCGGCCCGGGCTCGTGAGTTGGTGGCGACGAACTCCGGTCCGTTGTCCCTGCGAACGACCGGCTGCGACCCACGAAGTATGAAGAGATCCGTCTGGGCATCGATAACATCCGTCGGCTTCAACTTTCGCGCCGCCTTAATCGCACGCGCCATTGTGCTCAACCCAACGGCTCATCCTATCCGGCTGAACTGGTCGAGGATGTTCAAGGTGCGGAGCGCTTTGCCGTTTTCGGTGCGGCGATGCACAAAGCCGTGGCTCCAGACATGATGGCGGTTTTCCGACCTGAGGCCGATGCACGAACCGTCTTTCAGCCAGAGCATCCTCGTCGTCGCTTGTGTTCGCGGTACCTTCAGCCCTCGCGTCGGTTCGCCACGGGGCCATCACCGGCCCTAGGCTCGTGGCGGACGCCGTTGGAAACGACCATTGCTGACCCGCCAGCCCGCGTTTCTCAACAGCACAGCAACCATAGCCGCCGATTTGCCGGGCCAACTCGATCATGTCAGCCACGAGCTTATCTTCGTCTTCACGGCCGCATGGCCGGTATCTTTGAGTGACCGATGTGGCCCCAGCACGCGGCAGACGTGGCGTTCGTCTGACATGGACCTCGGACCGGTGTCGGCCCCATGGCGAACCCTTCATAGGTCTCCGGATCAGCTCGACGCAGGCTCGACGACGAGCGGGGCTCACGAGTACCCCCGAGCGGTTTCCTTCGGGATCAGCTGTTCCAGAACCAGATCCGAGACAGCCGTTCCTTCTCTTGCTGGGACCAATTGAGGTCCAACGGTTGATCGGTCAATTTCCGCGCTCGCCAGTCTCTCCGGGCCAATGGCAGATAAAGGCTTGTTGCTTGCGCCAGCGGCCGTCGGTCTGCTCGTTCAGACGAACCTTGCCGATCGCATCAAACACGCGATGCCATGGCCAACACGGACGTCAACCTCGCGGAGCTACGTGACAACCTCTTCTGGCTTGTATCGCTTGTTCCCCATTCCTAATCCTCCGCAACCTGAACATTGCGGTGAATCAGTTCTGAGTTGAAGCTCTCCATTCCAACGGTTTGATTGAAAGGTGCACTGTTTTCCCGATCACTTAACAGTATAAGGACGAGCTGCCGTACCTGATTCCTCCCATTTCATAATAATATTATGAGGGAATTTACCCTTATTGGATCAGACTATCATTGATTTGTAACATCAATTTTAACCTCTTTCCTTATTGATGAATCATGAGGCCAATCTATTGTTAAGATGAAGACGGATTATCTCTTTAAGCTTAATTAATAACTGATTTACTGGTTACTGCCGAGAAAGGTCTGGGGTGAGTGAGGTGGTACGTGTAGTCAGAGTGTGATTGGCTAACGACGCTGTCTTGGAGATTACCCGTCCCGGACACGCTTCGCCAATGTAATCGATAAGTTCATCCGCCACCGTTGCGCCATTCATTCTAGCATGTTCGTGAACGCTTTTCTGCAGTGCTGAGGTTTAGCGGCCAGAACTTTCTTGGCCGTCTCGCCGATCCTATCTTCGGACTTGGCGTGCTGCGTCGTATCCATTCAGCGGCGCAAATAGTTATGCTCCGCGTTAGAGCAACCATTGAGGAAGGCACTTAGTTGGCAAACCGTGTCGCCAAAGTGTCCACAGAAACGACCGCCCCTTGGAGGAACAGTTGCGCCTCCACAAAGAAATGCCGCGGCCTTAGTGTATGCTCTAGGCTGAAGCTGCCAAAGGTATCGGTGTTTCTGTTGTGTTCGCCTCACGAGCGCCATCGGTGCGGAATGCTGAGACGAGACGGGCTAGATCGTCAGCATCTCCGCTGAGCGTTGAACTCAGGGCACTTGCTTCTTCGACCATGGCTGCATTTTGTTGCGTGGCCTGATCCATTGAGTTGACGGACGAGTTGATTTGCCCAAGACCGGCGGCTTGCTCTTCGCTTGCTCGTCGAATGGCTACTACACGTTCGCTTGCCTTGACGACCAGCTCCGCAATTTCCGTCAGGACTTTCCCCGCGCCACCGACCAGCGCCACACCGTCGTCGACATGGGCCCGGCTGGTCGTAATGAGCGCGCCGATTTCGCGCGCGGCTTCGGCGGCGCGCTGCGCCAGCGCACGGACCTCCGAAGCAACCACCGCGAACCCGCGACCGGCTTCGCCGGCACGCGCGGCTTCGACGCCAGCGTTTAACGCGAGTAGATTTGTTTGGAACGAAATGTCATCGATCACCTTAATGATCGAAGAGATTTGTTGTGAGGAATCGACAATCTGATCCATGGCAGAGATCGCCTTTGACACCGTCTGGCTACCGCGTTCGGCACCATTTCGAGCTTCTGCGACGACGCCGTCAGCACTCTTTGACTCGCTGGCTGTGGTCTGAACTGTGGCGGTGATTTCATCAAGGGCGGCTGCCGTTTCTTCCAGCGTCGCGGCCTGCCCCTCGGTTCTGCGCGCCAGGTCACCGGACGCGGATTTCAATTCGGAAGAACTCGCGCGCAGCCGCTCAACACTCTCTAATACACCGCTCATTACAGCGGCCAACTGCTCGACCGTCTTGTTGAAATCCGTGCGCAAACCGTCGAATTCGGCCTCGAAGGCTGTTTCGATACGGTAGGTCAAGTTTCCTTCCGCGATGTTCGAGAGGCCCTCTGCCAGACAGTTGACAATGAGGTTTCTGGCCTCTTCCGCTTTCGCTTTGGCTGCGGCTTCCCGTGCGTGGCGTTCGACACCGACGGTAATGTCCTCGCCGAGGAGGGAGACCTTGAAGCAGCGGCCCTCGGCATCCAGGATTGGCGTCATGGTCGCCCTCATCCAGACGGTTCTGTCGGCGTTCATGAGCTTTAGTCGGGACGAATCCGCGCTGCCTCCGGCAATCTTGCGCCAAAGATCCGCGTCGTTTCCCTTCAACGGATCATCTGCGGCGAGCAAATCCGTCAGGGACTTGCCGTGCACAGCATCGGGAAGCGTTCCGATTGCCTCTGCAAAAACGGCGTTTACTCTTAGGATAGTGCCATCAAGCGCGAGTTCGGCGACACACTGGTCACGCTCGATGGATTCCACAATGCCCGTATGGAGACGTTCGACGGTGACGTCCCGGAGCTGAAGGACGTTTCCGGCGTAGTCACCCTCTTCGGTCTCGACGTAAGTGGCATTGAACTCGAGCTTCAATTCCCCGACGTCCAAGTCGGTGAGCCAGGGCAGGGAGGAGGGATCTGAAAGGCGACGCTTCATCTCTTCCTCGGATCCCGCCAATCCGGCGACGGATTGGAACCCAGGACTGGCGGCGTCGAAGCCTGGCCAGACCGTTTGAAGATCGGTCTCCCGTGCCCTGAAGAGTTCGGCGGCGGCTTGATTAAACGAGTTAATCCTAAGCTCAGGATCCACAATCACCATGGCCGCGCTGCTCCCGCCATATGCGAAGCTCTTGGAGAAGGCATCGCGCAGATGGACATCCGCCGCCCGTAGCTCGTCGCGCATGGTATCGAGGCCGCGGGAAAGATCTCCAATTTCGGATTTCTCGCCGACGGTATTGATGGGCACATCAAAGTCCTTTTTGGCGATCCTACCGAGCGCTTCGCCCAAATGCCGCATACGTCGTGAGAAGCCCTTCGTGACAATCCACCCCCCAAGAACGCTTGCAAGAAGCGCCAGAGCAGAGATGGCGCCATATATGATCACGTCACGGGTCGCGGCTTGCGCCTTATTGGCCGCCATCGAGACGGCGGCGTTGCCCAAATCGACCTCCGTGGCACGCAGCCGGTCAATCCACGCCGTTGATACTGAGAACCAATCTGACGCCGTAACGCCCGCCAGATCAGTTTCGCCACTGGCCTCGGCGACAACTTTCCGCAGGGCGTCCACCGCCTGAAACTCCGCGAAGGATTCATAGTCGGCGTCAAGGGACGTGCCTTCAAGAAACCAATGTGTTTTCTCGAGATTGGTCTTCTGGACGGCGCCGAACTCCTTGTATTGCTTAAGAACGTCGGGCTCAAAGCGTCCGGCATCGAAGCCTACAACGCCCGTTGCGCGCTCGCGCCCTGCTGCCTCTTTCGCCTCGGCCAGCGAGATCCACCCAATGCCGATGCGGCTGACCGCGGCGATCTGTATATTTCCGAGGGAGACCACATTCGCGGTTAGAGCGTGCCGTATGGCATCCGTGTAGACCTCTGCCATTTCGGGAATGGCCGCTTGCTGATCGGAGACCAGATCGCGCATCGCCGTCACCCGGTCCAGCGCGGCATTGAGCACATTCACTTCGTTGGGGTGATGGGAGGCGATGCCATCGGCAACAGAGCGAAAATCTGCAATCGTACGGTCGGTGGCTTGGCGTTGCGCCCGCAGTTCATCACGGAATGTTACCCCGCCCGAAGACAGAAAACCCGCAGACATTCCGCGTTCAACCTGGAGCTCGTGGATCATCGCTCCTATCGGAACAGCATGGGATATCGTGGTTTGAACGGCGCGCGCATTGCTATTCAGGTCCAGGGCAGCGCGAAGCCCGAGCCCCGAAACGATCGCGATCCCAACAATGGGAATAGCAACGATTGCAATGATCTGAGTGCGTAGTTTCATTTTGGTACCCGTTCTGTCCGCGTGCCGGGTAACAGCAGGTGGTTTCGGATAGGTTACGCCTAAAATTTCAAATTTCGGCGCTCCCATTCTCACGGTGCCGTGATACCGTCTGCCAAGTTTTTGTGGTTAAGGGAGCAAGACCTGGCAGTGACGAACAGGTCATGATGGAGGCAATTCAATGGAGCTGGGCGTCGCGCCACTTCACGAGTGGCCCCTGGCAAGGTTGGAGGTTGAACGTGGTGAGCGCAGTTGAAGAGAGCTTCTGGGTCCTCGCCCTGCGGCCCAGCGTCGTCCGTCGCGCCGCCAAGGTTTCATTGGTTGTGGGCATCGTTTTGATGCTGATCAACCATGGTGACGTGATGATGGCGGGAGCGCTGACTTTTAAGGGCATCTGCAAGATCGCCCTGACATTCATGGTCCCCTATTCGGTCTCGACCTACTCATCCGTTCTTGCGATCCGGGAACACGATGCATCGTGAAGATAAGATGCATCACATTGCGGCGGACGGCCTAAATGGAGCCCGCCTCAACCATGTAGTTGCTTGCCGTGCACATGGCGGCGTCGTCTGAAGCGAGAAACAAGACCATTCGAGCGACGTAGACCGGATCGATGAGGTCTGGCAGACACTGGCGGGTTCGGTGCTTTTCAAGCGCCTCGGGGGTCGCCCACAGGGTTTTTTGCCGTTCTGTCATGATCCACCCCGGCACGACCGCGTTCACCCGTATTCGGTGCTGCCCCAGGTCGCGCGCCATGGTGCGAGTTAAGCCATGGACGGCCGATTTCGCGGTGGCATAGGCCGGGAAGCCGCCGCCTGCTTCCCACCAGGAATTCGATCCAACATTGATGATGGAGCCACCCCCAGCATCGGCCATCCCGGGGGCCACGCTTTGGATGGCAAAAAACATGTGGCGCAAGTTGGTGGCCATGCGTTCGTCCCAGTAGTCGGGTGTGACGTCTTCCCATGCGTGTCGATCGTCGCGGGCGGCGTTATTGACGAGAACAGATGCGGGCCCCAGGCGCTCGGAGAGTTTTTCGATCGCGGCCCGAAGAGCACCGATATCGCGGAGGTCACAGGTTTCGTAGGTGATCTGGCCCCCGATTTCATCCGCGAGCCTGGCGCTTGCATCCGCATCCAGATCCAGGAAACCGACACGCGCCTTTTCCGCCACGAACGCGCGCACAATCTGCTCTCCGATACCTGATGCGCCTCCCGTGACAAAAACAGTTTTATCTTGAAGAGAGGGATAGTGAGCAAAGTTTGGCGTCATTCAGTCAGTCCTCAATCCGGTAGCAGTCTCGCGTGGTACCGCCAATGATGCGTTGTCGGGCGCTTACGCTCTGTTCGGCGCAAAGCGGCCCTGCTTGTGCATGCCAATCGCCGCATTCACATTCAAGCCGGGCAACCGGCCAGTCCAAGCCCCACATCACGCGCTTTCGGTCGGATGCAAGATTGTCTGCTGCTTTTGCCGGGTCTAGCGGCAGTGACCCTTGCCCGGTCCGCGCCGATCAGCGTTAAAGGCAGTGGCTTTACCGAAAACTTGCGTCACGCTGTCGGGCTGAAGCCAACAACGAGCAGGTAACCACTTTGGTTCGCCTAAGACTGAGTAGGCTGGAGCATTTGCAGTCTTTCGCGCACCGCGAGGACGGAAGAGTAGGTTGATACGCAATAGGGCACCAAAAACGTCAGCGCGATTTTCATCAGGATCGACAGATCGGCGGTGCCGCTCAAAATCCGGTCACCGTGGTTCAGTACGGCAAGCACGACCCCAACGACGCTTGCAATCCGAAGCGCACGCAACACGACCGACCGCTGCAACGCGATCTCAAAGAACCCTTGCCTATCCTGCTGCGCCCGCGTCAAAGGCGAATGACTTTCAGTTTTGTCTTCAAGTCGGTTCGGCAGAAGGCGTGCAGGAAACAGGTCTGTTCGGAGATATCGAGCATCTCCTGCGCAGTTTGATCGCTTTCGCTTGTCTCCAGGTAGACATGGGTTTCGATGGGGTCAGCCTCACCTGCCTTGCCGGTGCCTCCCGAAGCGCCACCGAGGCTAAAATGGGTGTCTTGGACAATGCGGTAGTCTGGCAAGTCGAGTTTCAGCATGGAAACGAAACGCCCGAACTGTGTCATGAAGCAGAACCCGATGCCCGCGGAAATCAACGTATTCGCATCCGGCGCACGCCCATCTTCGGAACTCAGAAAGCGGAACGAGGTGCCGTAGGGCGAATATTGCATTTGCTGGATGTCCTTGATCCCGTCGTCACGCATCACGGCCACGGCCCCGATGTTAAGCCGCCGATCCTGCTCGTTCGACAGAGACGATCCGCCCGCCGATGTGCCAAGGACCACGTCCTTCTTGGGGGTCGGCCCCATGGGCTCCATCAGCACCAGATCGGCCGCGCTCGCCTCGGCCTTGGTAAAGTGGTTGCCGGGATCGGGGAACAGCGGCGCGTCGATCTCTGCCACCTTGGCGGTGGACAGTTCGGTGCCGTTCTTGGCCAGCTTGAAGAGGCTTTCCAGTTTGCCGCGCATCAGCCCGTTGAGAGGAGACGCGTAGGTGGCATTGATCAGGAATTCGGTCAGCTTCGCATCGTCCAGATCGCAGTCGATTTCCACCTGCAGATCGATGTTCTCGGCCCCGCCCAGCATGGTGCGTTTCGGCATCGACCCTTTCATGGTGTAATAATTGTCTTGGATAAGCTTGAGCTTGCGTATTTCCACGCCCTGGAGTTTCGCCAGGGCCAGGATCTCGTTCATGAAGCTTGCCGCCATGCCCGTCGACAAAAATGCCAAAGGACAGGGGGCTGCGTCGTGGCCATCCAGATAGGGCCCTTCGTCCGAGACCAGCCGCCAGGTGCGTCCCGTCTTGGCCGAGCGCACCAGTGCCTCCTTTTGAAAGCCCGAAAGTGAGCGAACCCAGGTCCTGAGAGCGTCACCCTTGCGGTTTTCCGGCGCGTTGATCGTGACCTCCTCGGCGTTGGCCAGTTCGAAGAACGGCGCAACTCCGCTTGTGCCGATGATGTCCTCTCCAAGTTTGCCCATCGGGGGTCTCCTTATGCCCTGTCCGCGCTTTCGAGCTCTCGGGCCGACAGCAAATAGTAGTTGCGCGTCGGCGCGTTGATCGTTTGGTCCGCGAGGCTGCGCATGGCGGTAATCTTGATCTCGCGGCCCGCCGCGCCGACACCCACTGCGATCAGGCGGTCGGCCAATTCCATCGCCCATTGGGGGTCGTTACCCAATGCGGCCCGCGCTGACGCTTCAACTGCTTCCGCCCCGCCTGCGAGGGTCATGAGGCGACGCGCCTCTTCGGCCGGGGGCAAACGACCCAGGCTGGTGGGATTGCCGTCAAACCAACCGAGCGTCCCGGCGTAATAGGCTTGCGCGGCGTAGCCGATGTGACCGTAGAACTCTTTGAGATACGGTTTGTCCGCGAGATCAGCGGGCAGCTTCAGTCCTGCGGCGATGGTAACCGGATCAAGGCCCGCATTCATGCCCTTCACCGATTCAGCCACCACATGGCGGATGGCATCGCGGTAGTCAGTCAGCGCGCTGGTTATCCTATCGGCCCCGATCACCGGCAGGGTGTGGCCGGGCACGAGGATCTCTGGCTGATAGGCCATCAGTTGATCCATGGTCGCCGCCCAGGTGTCAAAGTCACGGTAGGGCGTCCCCCGAATCGCATAGAGGTTCGGGAAGGCGTGATAAAAGTTGTCGCCGCTAAACAGGATCCGGTCCTTGGCCAGCCAGGCGATCAGATGGTCGGGCGTTTCGCCCGGCGCCTTGGCAAGCTCCAACTCGAACCCTTCAAGGGTCAGGGTTGTTGTTTCGCCGATGCGGATGGTGGGCGGCATGAACCCCGCGCCCATCCCCTCCATGGGCCGATCACCGGGGCCGACGCCGAGGCTTATGCGCTCGTCTTCGTGTAGGCTAATGCCAAACTGACGTTTGGTGCGCGCCATCAGGGCCGCGTTGGGGGCAGGGCGGGCATTATCCACCTCGACCAGATCGGAGGAGAAGTTATCAGCCGCGTAGATGTCGACGTCATGCCCCTCGGCAAAGACCGTTGCGCCCGAGATATGATCCCGGTGCGAATGGGTCAGGATGATGGACGTGATCGGCAGATCACAGACAGCGCGGAAATCCGTCAGGATGTTTTCGGCGGCCTGCGTCGTCTCTGTCGTGTCGATGATCACCACGCCGCGTTCACCCACCAAAAAGCTGACGTTGGAGGCGGCATAGCCCACGGCAACGAGCACATTATCCGAGAGCCTGTGCAGTTTCTTTTCGAACTGGGCGTTTTGGGCAAGGAGCTCGGGATGGGCGGGCATGGCTTAACTCATTGCTTGGCTACGTTGGGGCCGGCTGCGGAGTAAGCCACAAGGTCTGAAACGGTGAGCGAGCTGTCCCGTTTCTCGAAGGTTTCGATGTAGTCGATCATCGTGTGGGAGTGCTCGCTCATCATGCCTTCAGCACGGGACGCATCGCCGCTCTGGATTGCGTCGTAGATCACCTTGTGCTG
>JBCCKB010000069.1:0-11803 GCA_039027595.1 Pseudomonadota bacterium
CGCCACGGCTTCGGCCTGGGCCCGGTCCGCGGCAGTTACGAGCGCCGTTGGGCGTCCTTCGGCGCGTGCCATGCGCAAAAGCTCGATGACTTCGCCGTTCAGGGGCAGCCTATCGCCTGGGATGGTCACCGCCTCGGCAACCCGTCGCTTGAACGCGGGCTTACCCTGCGGAAGGGTTCTCACGATTCCAAGAAGCGCCCGAGGCGCCAAAGAAACCGCGGCCAGAAGCGCCTCGTGGAGCGTATCCGTGCGAGACAAGGTGCCGTCAAGATCAACGGCCAATACCACCGCTTGCGCTACCGTAGGTGTGTCCTCGGGCATCCAACGCCTCTCTGAGGCCCGCGCCGCAATGGTCGAGACCATCACGTCTGGGCGATTTCGTGCGCACACATAGCGTCCGGCCGGAATCATTGGAATCCCTATCCGCCCTGTAGTCCCCATTCCGGTGACCAGGACGCTACAGATAGCTGCCAAATCGAAGCTTTCGGGAAGCCCTGCGGAGTGCCCAGCGTTGACATCCATCCCTGGTACGCTAGCACGGTGCGCTAGTGGGCTAACGAGTAGGGACGCGATTAGTTATGAAGATTGCAATGATCGGGACCGGGTATGTCGGTCTCGTCTCGGGCGTGTGCTTTTCGGACTTTGGCCATGAGGTAACGTGCGTCGACAAGGACGCGCGCAAGATCGAGCGTCTCGAGAGTGGCGAAGTGCCGATTTATGAGCCCGGCTTGGATGTTCTCCTGCGCAAAAACGTCGAGGCTGGCCGGCTCTTCTTCACGGGCGACCTTGCCGCTGCCGTTGCCGATGCGGATGCCGTATTCATCGCCGTTGGCACCCCAACACGACGTGGAGACGGGCACGCAGACCTCACCTATGTCTATGCAGCGGCAAAAGAAATCGCCGCCGCGATCACCGGCTACACGGTCGTTGTGACGAAGTCGACGGTCCCCGTGGGCACCAATGCCGAGGTGGAGCGGATTGTCCGCGAGACCAACCCAGAGGCCGACTTCGACGTCGCATCAAACCCAGAGTTCCTCCGCGAAGGCAATGCGATCGACGACTTCATGAAACCCGACCGGGTTGTGGTGGGCGTCGAAAGCGAGCGGGCCCAAGCGCTGATGGCGGATATTTACCGCCCACTCTATCTTCGGGAGTTCCCGATCGTGGTCACCGACCTCGAATCGGCGGAGGTGATCAAGTATGCGGCGAATGCGTTCCTGGCAACAAAGATCACATTTATCAATGAAATAGCCATGCTTTGCGAACGCGTCGGCGCGGACATCAAACAGGTGTCCAAGGGCATTGGCCTCGACAATCGGATTGGCAACAAGTTCCTTCACGCGGGCCCAGGCTACGGCGGCTCGTGCTTTCCAAAAGATACCAGCGCGTTGGCCCGCACCGGGCAGGACTACGGCGCGCCAATGCGGATCACCGAGGCCGTCATCGCGGTGAACGACCAAGTTAAGCGGCGCATGATCGACAAGATCGTAGAGCTCTGTGACGACGGCGTGAACGGTAAGACCATCGCGATCCTCGGTGTGACCTTCAAGCCCAACACGGATGATATGCGCGATGCGCCAAGCCTTACGATTGTCCCCGCCCTGGTGGGCGGCGGCGCGACCGTGCGCGTGGTGGATCCGCAGGGCCGACATGAGGGCGAAAGGCTCCTGCCCTCGGTCAGCTGGCATGATGACCCATACACGGCCGCCGACGGTGCCGACGCGATTGTCATCCTGACCGAGTGGAACGAGTTCCGCGCTCTTGATCTGGCTCGCCTGTCGGGTGTCATGGCAAGTCCGCGCATGGCCGACTTGCGAAACGTGTATGACATCGAAGACGTGACGTCCGCCGGGTTTGAGGCCTATGTCGCGACCGGCCGCGGCTGATCATCATAGCATCCGGGGGCGCATGCGCCCGCCGGTTACGTCAGATCGATCGCCCCGATCCGTGTTTGGGGCGCTCCTCCCATGAGCCTGCTTCGAAGCGGCGCGGTGTTGTTCGCTAGCCATGCGGCCGCGGCGATCTTGTCGTTTTTGCGCAACGTGATCGTCGCGCGCGCACTTGGAGTTGAGGAATTCGGGATCGCCGCGACCTTTGCGGTGATCTTCGCGCTTGTGGAAACCGCGACGGATACCGGCCTCGAAAAGCTCATCGTCCGGGACCCTGACGGCGAAAGCGCGGATTTCCAGGGCACCATGCAAGCGTTCTTTCTCTTGCGAGGGGGTGTCGCCGCCGTGGCCATGGTGCTCCTGGCAGGGCCTTTCGCGCGCTACATGGGGCTTGGTGAGATTGCCTGGGCCTACCAAATCTTGGCTATAGCCCCCCTTGTGCGGGGCTTTGTCCATTTCGACATATACCGCCACCAGCGCGTGATGAACTTCAAGGGCCTGATCGCCGCAACGCTTGCGGGTCCTGCCTTCGCCATCGTTGTGGTCCTCGCAGGCCTGCTCATTGTCCAAGACTTCCAAGTGGTGCTGTGGGCGCTCATAGGCTTTCAGACGGCATTCGTCGTGGCCTCGCACGTATTTTCAGATCGCGCTTACCGGCTGACGTGGAACGGCGAGGTCATGCGGCGCAGCATCCGGTTCGGGTTGCCTCTCCTGCTCAACGGCCTGCTCTTTTTTGCGATTATGCAAGGCGATCGCATGATCATCGGTGGCGAGATCAGTGTTGAGGTCCTTGGTTGGTACTCCGTGGCCTGGCTTTTGGTTTCGACCCCCGCCTTCGTGATGATTAACACGGTGCGATCCGTCTTTCTCCCGAAGCTCTCTGAACGCGTCGACGAGCGCGGGCTCCAGGAGGGCATGGTTACCGCCACAGTCGAGGCGGGCGCCTTTTCGGGCATTGCCTTGATCGCGGGGTTCTTCGTCCTCGGCCCTGCCGTCTTGATCTTCGTCTACGGCGCCGAGTACGCCGCCGCACTGAGTGTGTTACAGCCCATTGCCGCGGCATTCGCGATGCGGCTCTTGAGCGCGAGTATCACGACCATCGCGCTCGCCGGAGATGACACGCCGACCCCACTTGTCTCAGGGATCGTCCGCGCACTGTTCTTACCCTTGGCCTATATCGCGGCCATTTCCGGATATGGCGCCGTGGCGCTGGCCTGGATCGCGTTTATCGGCGAGACCATCTCGGTCATTGTGGGTGCGGTTCGCTTGACCCGGCGGCGCGGCCTGAACCCGCGTCCCTGGGCCCCCTCCCTAGCGCTCCTGGCACTCAGCACTTGGGGGGCGCTCCTCCTTGACGCGACGCTGATCCAGCCGGCGCCCACAACCACCCCAGCGCTATGGATGTGCGCAGTGTTCATAGGCCTGACGCTGGCGGCGATCCTCCCCATGCGGGCGCTGCGACAGGCCCTCGGCCTCAGCAAGGCAGGGGCCCGACACACCAATTGACACGCGACGCTAATGCCTTTCGATCGGATCCTGACACACGCTCATCGGTCACTAGGCAACCTGCCAGGCCGTTCCGTCAGACCAGGAATGCGGCGTCGGCGGCCTCTTCATCCTCATCAGCGGGAACAGACGCGTCCGTTAACCATTCGGTGATCGGGATGATGTCTTCAAGCGACACTGCTGCCGAGGCGGCCTCCGCTCCCGCGCCCTCCACCGACCCGTTCAGTGTCTGTGTCGTCGTCGCCGCAGTCGGTTGGTACGGGACGCCCACGGCGAACTCGAAGTTTGATTCCCCGATCTTGTTGACACCGCCAGGTTCACTGAAGACCTCGATCTTGGCCGAGTAGTTCCCCGCCCCTTTGAAGAGCGGCGTCTTCGGACCGAAGAAGTTCCCGGACTTATCGCCGAAGAGGGCGTAGGGCACTTGGTTTTCGGTGTGCACGCGGTCCCCGAAGGTCATCTTGACCGAGCCCACGTCTTCGCTGACTTCGGCCAAAAGGGTGTAGGCGCGCTTGCCGAGATAGGCGCCCTTGAGCGACTCGCCATCATCGATCTTTTCGATCGCCCGATCCTGGTAGGTGTTGACGAGCCGAAGCGTGACGGCGGGACCAAAGTTGTCACCCGTTGGATCGGATGGAGGATCAACCGGATCTGCCGGCGGATCCACGGGATCGGCTGGCGGATCGACCGGATCTGCGGGCGGGTTCACCGGCTCAAAGTCTGACGCAGGGCGGGTGATCCCGTCGGAACTCATCGAAGCCCCCACCTTACCGTAGATCGGGCTGCTCTTTAGGAACGTCAGGTCATAGGAATTCGGATTGCCCGAACTATTGAGCTCGGTGACATGCTTATCAACGTGATTGGCGGCATTGGGTTTGTTGTATTGGATCTGGTAACCACCATCTTCCTGATGCGTCCCATTGATCCGCATCCACGACGCGACATTGTCTTCCAAGACCGGCTTGGGGCTTCGCGTGATCAAGATACGCGGGTCCCAAGACTTCAGATCGGCGCCCGCGTACTTCTCGATATCGCTCGCCTTGTTCCACAAAAGCGTGTTATTGTAGACCTGCAGCCCTTCGGTTTTATCGATCCCAATCCCGCGCGGAAGCGCAGAGTGGATGAGATTGTCGTGGATCGAAACGTTGTAGTTGGTCCCGTTCGTGCCGCCGGTGCCCATGTGGATCCCCTGCGCGGCGGGGCCGCCCTCGGTGTCCATGATGTTCCGCGCAATCTCGATATTGCGGTTGTCGATGTTTGTGTTGGCCATCCGGATCTGGATGAAATCGGTATGGGCAAGCTTCTGCGTCGATCCGAGCGGATTATGCAGGTAGTTGTCGTTAATCTGCGCGTTCTGGATACCCCCTGCG
The DNA here is from genome assembly GCA_039027595.1 of Pseudomonadota bacterium. Lineage (GTDB taxonomy): Bacteria > Pseudomonadota > Alphaproteobacteria > Rhodobacterales > Rhodobacteraceae > Ovoidimarina. Next base: position 4,766 of record JBCCKB010000069.1, read on the forward strand.
TGGAACGCGTCGGCCTGCCATTGCGTCACCTCGTTCTCATTGAACTTGATGTTTTTGGAATCCACGAACTGTATGGTGTACATGTAATTGGAGAAGCTGTTGCCGATGAGGTTTACATCATCGCTTCGCGTGATGTAGGCGCCGGTGGTGCCGCGAATGTCCGAACTCGTGCCTTCGCTCAGATAGCCCTGACCGCTGCCGATGAATGTGCTGTCGACCACCTCGATATCGTTGGAGTTCTCGATCCGGAGATCATCCTCCCAAGTGGCTCGGTTGGTTAGGTTGGACGTGTCCATCTTCACGCCCTTAATGGTGATGAATTCAGACTTCTTGATCGTAATCGCCTTGAAGATCGGCTTTCCCGATCCGGCGGATTCGATCAAAACGGGGGAGTTTTTTGCACCCACGCCGGAGACCGACATGTTGTACGGCCCGCCATTTGGGTCGACCTTGATGGTGCCACCACCAGAGTTCGCCAGAGATTTTATTGCTGAATTGAGCTGACTGGAATTCGAGACCTTTATCGTCGCTTTATCGAACTGTGCGTAGTCGGTGTAGTTAGTCCCCATGTGGTGGCATCCTCACTTATCGTTCTCATTCGGCGGTGCAGCCCGTCTTTAGGCAGCGCCGCAAAGTCCCAGCTTTCGTGGGGACGAAACGCGTAACGACAAAGTCGGGGAAACCTTGCGGCGATGTCGCACCTTGGTTCAGCCGCGGCGAGAACACGAGGCCGAATACTGTAACATTAGAGGATATCGGCATAAATCCGACTACCTATCGCCCTGGTTGCGCAACTTACCGCCGCACACGGGCTGGAAGTGTGAAGGAACGGGCGGTTTTGGGAAGAAACACGCCGAGCGATGGCAGGCGCTGGATTGCCCGAATTTCGAGCACAATCGGGCAAAGCGTCTCGGATTGTGGTCCCAGCGACACGTGTCGGAGGCGCCACTTGCATTCATTGGCCGCTTGCATGATGTTCGCCGCGATCAGTCACAGGCGTTTCTGACCAGCTTGCAAAGACTGCGCGCGTGCCCGGGCTCCGCTCACCGGACGGGATCGGCGTGGGTTGAGGTGGTCGGTGATTACGCGGGACGCTGCCGGCAAACACGGGTGCTCGGATGCTCAAAAAATTCGTTTATAACTACAAGAATGAGGCGGGTCTTGCGTTTGGACTTCGCAAGAAGCGCGGCGCGATTTTCAAGGAATTCCTAGAGCGGAAGTTCAAGGACAAGAAGGGCCTGCGGATTGTCGATTTCGGTGGCACGGAGACGTTTTGGAAGAGCGTCGGCTACGATTATCTCCGCGAGCGCGAGATCAAGATCACAGTGGTCAACCTCAAGGACATCGACGTCGAGAACACCGATATATTCTCGTCAATGGCCGCTGACGCGACGCGGTTCACGGCCGATGAAAAGTATGACATCTGCTTTTCGAATTCCTGCATCGAGCATGTTGGTATGGTCTCCGACATGGCGCGCTTCGGCGAGGCTGTCAGGAACTCAGCCGACGCTTACTTTGTGCAGACGCCGTCCTACTTCTTCCCCGTGGAGCCACACTTTTTCTTTGTTGGCTTCCAATGGCTGCCGATTACGATCCGGGCGTGGCTCCTGCGAACCTTCAGCTTCGGGCACCACACCAAGCATCCCGACTACCTCGGTTCATTCGTTGTTGCCCAGAGCTCCTACCTCCTGAACCGGAAGCTCTTTGCAGCGATCTTTCACGATGCAGAGGTCCAGAACGAGAAAATCCTTGGCCTGACCAAGTCGTTCATCGCGGTAAAATAAGTTTCGGGCCTCCCGGCACCGGCGAAGTCGCCAGCGCCGAAAGGCCCATTTTTCCCCTCCAGGTGGCCTAGCGCCCGTTAGGCAGCAAGCGCCGTTTCGTCGTCATCCTCTTCGCCCTGTGGCAAGGCTTCGTCGAGGAGCGCGGTAACCGCGATCACGTCGGCAAGGCTGGTCTCTTCGGCCTCCGTATCATCGACCTGCGACGTCCGGATCGCCGTGAAGCCCGTAGGCTCCGATCCCGACACGTCCTCTCGCCCCAGGAGCCCGAGGATGACGTCGAGAAGCTGACGGATGATGTTTCCGGTTTCTTCGTCGATCGCCACTCCGCCGTCTTGCGCGTCCTGCTCGGGCGCGGGATCCTGGACCATCACTGGCTCTGGCGTCTCTGCGGCAGCCATGTCCTCCGAGCCGATCACGGCGGGCTCTTCGGGTTCATCGGGCACAATTGCCGGGAGCGCTTCGACGTCGTCCTCCTCGCCCTCGGCTTCGGCATTGAGCACAACGGGCGTCGCAGCAGCTTCGGCCTCTGGCATGGCGACAGAGAATTCCGCCGTTGTCTCGCCAATTTTCCCAACGCCGTTACGGTTCTCGAAGAGCTCCACCGTCAGGGAATAGTCACCAGCCTCGGGGAACGGGGCCTCGGGGGCATCGTAGTAGTCTTCATAGTTGTTGCCATAAAGCGCGTAGGTGACGCCGTTCTCCATCTTCGACCAGGAACCCAGGGTAAGCCGGGCAGATCCGACGGTTTCAGATGTATCGGCAACAATTGAGATCGTGTCCTTGCCAATGAGTTCCGAATCCAGAGTGTCCCCGGGCTCGAACTCACCGATGACCTCGTCGGCTTCGGTATCAATCAGAAGCAGTTTGATCTCGATGTCGCGCGGCGTGACCGGCGCGGGTTCCGCGGCTGGCTCTTCGGCCACAGGTGCGGCTGGCTCGGGATCCGGCTTGTTCGCCTGGAAGGTCGATACGGTCGTGCCGTCCGAGCTCATTGCCGCGCCGTATTTGCCATAGATCGGGCTCGATTTGAGAAAGCTCAGATCGTAGGAGTTCGGATTTCCAGAACCATCGAGGTTGGCGATGTGCTTATCGACATGGTTTGCCTGCGCGGGCTTGTCGTACTGGATGAAGTAGCCAGCGCTGTTGTCGGTCTCATTATTGATCCGCATCATCGAGGCGACGTTGTCGTCAAGGTTGATGTCGCGACCCGTGACCAGGATTCTCGGATCCCAAGACTTCAGCTCAGCTCCGGGTTCCTTTTCGATCCAGCTCGCTTTGTCCCATAGGATCGTGTTGTTGTAGACATCGAGCCCGCGCGCCGCATCCACACCGATCCCCCGAGGACGCGCTGTGTGGATAATGTTGTCGTGGATCGAGATGTTGTAGTTGTTTCCGTTCGTGCCGCTCGTGCCCATGTGAATCCCCTGGGCCGAGGGGCCACCCTCGGTGTCCATGATGTTCCGCGCGATCTCGATATCGCGGTTCTCAAGATCGGCATTCGACATCCGGATCTGGATGAAGTCGGTATGCGCGAGCGTTTGCGTCGAACCGAGGGGGTTGTGGAGATAGTTGTCGTTGATCTCCGTTTGTTGCAGGCCCGCGCCGTGGAACGCGTCCGCTTGCCACTGGGTCACTTCGTTGTTGTTGAACTCAAGGCCCACAACATCGACCATCTTCACGTTGTACATGTAGTTGGTGAAGAAGTTGCCCGAGAGGTTGATATCCTCGCTATCCTTGCCGAAGACTGCGGAAACACCACGCACGTCGCCGCTGGTGGCCTCGCTCAGGTAACCCTTCGCGCTCCCGGTGAAGGACGAGTTGACAAGTTCGATGTTGTTGGAATTGTCGATTTTTACGTCTTCTTCCCAGTTGTTGCGCTTGCCCATATGCGACGTATCGACGGCCACGTCATTGATCGTGATGTATTCCGACTTGTTGATGTTCATCGACTCGAAAACGGCCTGTTTGTTCCCGGCCGACTCGATCAGAACCGGCGACTTCGAGGATCCGACATTATTGAGCGAGAGATCATAGGGGCCGCCATTTGGGTCAACCTTGACGGTGCCGCCCCCTTGGGAGGCCAATTGCTTGACCGCTGCGTTCAACTCCCTGGTACTGGATACCACAATCGTATCGTTGCCAAATTGGCTGTAGTCCTTGTAGGTGACGCCCATCCCAAGCATCCTCCTTGACTGGTTGCGTCCCACTCGAGCACCCATCGGGACCGTTCCGTGGCCCCAAATGCGCGAGTGAAACAATTGGTTAACGACGAGGCGGATTAACCAAGTTTGGCGGTGGCTTTTTTGAGGCAGGAGCCGGGAAAAAATCAGGCGCAATCAATGGTTTGGTTCCAAGCTTGGAACAGTGCGTCCTAGATCTGGCTTTTGTTGCGCGAGCGGCGGCCAACCGTGCGCGGAAATCGGCAGGCGTTAGGAAAAGACATGACGACGTTGGAAAGAGGCCCGCCAATCGGGCGTGACCATCAACCGCCGTCTCGCTCGGCCCTCGCCGCGTCTTTTGGCGCCACGCGATGCGGTCGCCGGTTGCGAAAAGCGCGCCTTAGTGCCTAGACGCCGCTCCAGACGCCTTCATACCGATGGGCAGCGCCTCGAGCGGATTGAGGGACAGTTCTTCGGCCCGATCCGGCATTTCCGAAAACGGCTCAAAGAGCCGGCTCCCCAGTCCGGCAGTGGCCATCCGAGCCAAAAAATCATCTCGGTTATAGAGCCGTACATGATCGGCCTGACCAAAGCGGCGCTCCATCTCGACCGTATCCGATATCGTCGGCTCTTCGTCGGTGGGCTTGCCGTCCATGGCATACGGGGTCAGCAAGAGCGCCTGCCCCCCGGGCTTCAGGACCCGCGCAATTTCGGAAAAGGCGGCGGCGTCATCCGGGACGTGTTCCAGGACGTGACTACAGATCACCAAGTCGAAGTCATCCTCCGGAAACGGCAGCTTCGTCAAATCCGCTGTCTGAAGCTCCGCCATGTGCCGATAACGCTGGGCATCGATGTCGGTGCAGATGTAGTCGATGGCGGGCTGACGCTTCAGCCACAGGTAAAGCCCGTAATCCGGCGCGACGTGCAATATCCGCGTTCGCTGCTGGCCCACGGCCGTATGGCTCTCGATATAGAGCATCATCATCCGCACGCGGTCGCAGGCATGGCAGATCGGGCAGCGATCCGCCTCTCTGCGCATCCCACCCACAACCTTGCGCTCGTCCAAGACAGCGTGCCCGCCGCCGTGGCCGTGGAAGGCCTTTACAGAGTTTTCGCAAAGAGGGCAGGTTTGGTTTGAACCCGCGAAAAGCCGACGCCGCAAGCCGAAGCGGACAGGCTGTGGCAGAAGATTGGTGAACTGGCGAACATTGATCATAGGACACTGGTCTCGCTGGGTCGCGTTGGGTGTTCAATAGCAAGGCCCGAATGCTGTTGTCATGCGCATTTCGATGCCGCTGCATTTTATCGCGACGCGCCAGAAGGTTATCGAAACAAATCAGTGGGCCCGGCTATATTGTCTCCCCATGGTCTCAGTGTCCCGGTGGCGACGCAAGGCCCTAAACGGATTTCTTGTGTGACGGCCCAACTCCTGCGAGAGATAGCCCCGCATAAGCTCAACCCCTATGAGGATGATGACGGCAGCGCTCACATCTGACGCACCCGGATCAGCGAGAACCTCCGGGAGGCTTGGCTTTCGCACCGATATTGAGGGGTTGCGGGGCGTCTCTGTGCTTTTGGTCCTCCTCTACCACGCCACATTCCCTTGGATTGAAGGCGGTTATGTGGGCGTCGACGTCTTCTTCGTGATTTCGGGGTATTTGATTACACGGCTTCTGGTTGCGGAGTTTGAGAACGGCACTTTCTCGGCCCGCAACTTTTACATCCGGCGAATACGGCGCCTGATACCGGCCCTTCTGGCCACAATCCTCGCGACGATACTCGCCGGTGTTGTGATCCTTTCGCCACAGCATCTCGAAGAGCTGGGCACCTCGTCGATCTTTGCGGCGCTATCGCTCTCGAATGTGCACTTCGCCTTTGCTGGCGGCTATTTCGAGACGTCCTCAAAAATCAAGCCGCTCCTCCACACCTGGTCGCTCAGCGTGGAGGAACAGTTCTACCTCCTTTGGCCCCTCACGCTCTGGGCGATCTTCGCCGTGGGCATTTTGCGCAAGCATCTTTTTTGGATCATTGGGCTTGCGCTTGTGTTGGGCCTCGTGGTCTCCGAATACTGGATCTCGCGCAACCCGACGCACGCCTATTTCCTCTCACCGTTTCGTGCCTACCAGCTTTTGGCCGGCGCGCTCGCGGTCTGGGCAGAACGTCGGTTCGCAGGCCTCGGACCGGTCATGGCCACCGTCATAGCGGGGACAGGTCTCGCCATCGTGGTTGCGACCGCTCTGCTGTACACAGAAGCCACTCCATTTCCGGGTCTATGGGGCGCTTTGCCGGTTCTCGGAGGCTTCCTCGTGGTGGCTGCCGGTGCGGGCGCGCCGTTTGTGACGACCTTGCTCTCGGTCCAGCCGCTCACATGGCTTGGCCAGATCTCCTATTCGGTCTACCTCGCCCACTGGCCGATTGTCGTTTATGCCCGTTACCTGTCACCCGACCCGTTTTCGACGATGGAGCAATGCGCTCTCCTCGCGGCCTCGATCCTGGGCGGTCTGATCCTGTTTCACGCCGTTGAGGCCAAGTTCCGGGTATCTGGGGCGGGCGCCGGCGCGGGGCATCGATGGCGTCAAACCGCCGGCGTGGGCGTCGTCTGCGCCTGTACCGTCGCGATCAGCGCATGGCTCCAGTCCACCGGCGGGCTCCCACAGCGCATGGACCGCGTCCCCGAAAAAATCGCCTATGCCGAGGCCATGAGCTTTGACTTTCTGGCCCGCTACAGGAACGGGATCCGCCAAGAAGGAACAGGAGAAAACGGCTACCGGGTGCTCATTGTTGGCGATTCGATGATGCAGAACTACATCCCGGCCCTGTTGAGGCTGCCCGAAATTGCGGCGGCCGAGGTGACGCTTGCCACGCGCGGTGGCTGCCCCTTGGGCCGGACCGCGCTCCACGTTGTCAATGGCGGCACTGACCGGCACTGCCGGGCGCTCCGCGACAGGATCTACGCCGACACGAGCCATTATGACCTGGTGATCTGGGGCCAGAGCTGGCTGGAGTATCAGGACCGCCTTTACCTTGAGTTGGCCGGAACGCGCATGAAGGCCACTGGCGAAGGCATCGCGCGTTGGCGGACGGTGATCCGAGAG
>JBCCKB010000070.1:0-11684 GCA_039027595.1 Pseudomonadota bacterium
CCACGTTCACGTATTCCCATACGATTACTACTCTGACCGAGAAGTCGACACCGTGGGCCTTGCCCGCACTGCCGCCCATATCGCGGATGTTAGGGCGGAGGCGTCGAACTCACTCCTCCTGGACAACGGGGACTTCCTCCAAGGTAATCCAATGGGCGACTACATCGCCTATGAGCGCGGCATGAAGGAGGGCGACCTTCACCCGATCATAGCAGCAATGAACGCGGTGGGCTTTGATGCATCGACCCTTGGGAATCATGAGTTCAATTACGGTCTCGATTTCCTCATGAAATCCCTTGCCGGCGCAGAATTTCCGATCGTATCCGCAAATGTCGCGACAAAAGAGGGCGCCGAGCCCAACGCAGACACCACGCTGATAGAGCCTTACGTGATCCTAGACCGCGAAGTGACCGATGGCGCGGGCGTCGCGCATCCGATCAGGATCGGCCTCATCGGCTTTGTCCCGCCCCAGATTATGCAGTGGGACGCGCGCCATCTCGTCGGCAACGTCACTGCCAGGGACATTGTGGCAACCGCTCAGGCCTATGTCCCGCAGATGCGCGAGGCAGGAGCGGACATCGTTCTAGCCCTCTCGCACTCAGGCATTGGCGCGCCGGAAGCGAGCGACATGATGGAGAACGCCTCAACCGCGTTGGGTCTCGTGGATGGTATCGACGCTATTCTAACGGGGCATTCGCATCTCGTGTTCCCCGCGCCCACCTACGAGGACTGGGCCGGAGTGGATGTCACCAAAGCGACGGTCCATGGAACACCCGCCGTCATGGGCGGCTTTTGGGGGTCGCATCTTGGGGTCATTGACTTAATGCTCGAGCGCGACGGCTCCAGTTGGCGGGTGCTTTCGCATTCGGTGGAGACCCGGCCGATCTCGCAGCGGAACGAGGACCGCTCCGTTACCGCGCTTGTTGAGAGTGATCAGGCTGTCCTGGACTCTGTGGCCGACATCCATGACGAAACACTGGCCTATGTCCGTCGAGCGGTCGGCAAGACGGCAGCGCCACTGCACAGTTACTTCGCGCTGGTGGCCGACGATCCCAGTGTCCAGATCGTCAGCCAGGCACAGAAGTGGTACGTCGCCGAAATGCTCAAGGGTACCGAACACGAGGGTCTGCCCATCGTGTCGGCGGCAGCCCCCTTCAAGGCCGGCGGACGCGGAGGCCCGGACTACTACACCGACGTGCCAGTGGGCGACGTAGCAATCAAGAACGTGGCCGATCTTTACCTTTATCCCAATACGGTGCGAGCAGTGCGGATCACCGGGGCAGAGCTTAAAGACTGGCTTGAGCGATCAGCGGGAATGTTCAATCAGGTCGAGCCTGGCTCCACGGGGACCACGCTCCTAAATCCAGACTTCCCGTCCTACAATTTCGACGTGATCGACGGAGTGACTTACCAGATCGACCTTTCGCAGCCGTCAAAGTTCACCGCCAAGGGTGAGGACCTGAACCCCGACGCTAACCGGATCGTGAACCTCACCTACGAGGGCCAGCCGGTATCGGACGACATGGAATTTATCGTTGCAACGAACAACTACAGGGCGTCGGGCGGCGGCAGCTTTCCGGGGGCCAAGGGTGACACGATCATTCTTGAGGCACCGGATACCAACCGCGATGTCATCGTCCGCTACATCGTCGAACAAGGCACGATTGATCCAAAGGCGGACGCGAATTGGAGCTTCGCTCCGTTGGCCGACACCTCAGTCCTCTTCGAGACCGGGCCCAAGGCCGCTGACTATATCGGAGACGTCAAGGGTGTGGAGATAGCACCCGCAGGAGAAGGAGCTGACGGCTTTGCCCTCTTTGAGCTAAAGCTCTAGCAGTTTCTTGTGAGCCGAGCGTCCCGGATCTTGCCCGGGACGCGAAACGGCTCTGAGCGTCGGACTTTGCATCGATACCGGAGAGCGTGGTCTGCCCCAGCGGACGCGCACGCAAACAGGGCCTCAGAGGTTATCCCCGCGACGGGAAATCACCACATCTGCGGCTCCTCCGGTCTCGGGTTGCAGCGTCGAGCAACTGGCTAGACCGCCCTCGGCCAGTAAGCAGCGAATTTCGCGCCGATGGATATAGCCACCATCACTGCACGCAAGGTTGTCCGGCTCCAGAATAGCGAGCCCAGCGTCCTCAAAACTCCCCGAAATTGGTCCTTTGCAGACAATACCGGCGGTATCGCGCATGATCTCTTGACCATTGCCTTTCGCGTCAAAGCACATTTGCCACTCGGAATACCCGGCGACTTCATCCGTGTCGACGTCACGTGTCTGGTAGTCGAGTGATACATCCCAGCATCCGTAGAGATTTGGAAGCGCTTGATTTGCCCAGCCTCGTTCCAATAACGGGCGCGTCGGATCAGGTCCTGTAGCAACGCATTGCTGGGCTGCGAGTTCACTTTCCAGCGCGTAGACCCGGGCGATAAGCGCGGTCTGCTCGACATCGAGGGCAGCAAGGCGTTCCTCATGAACCAGGTCCGATGGCGGTGGACAATCCGCATAGCGCTTCAAAGGCTCGACATCCAAAGCGCAAGCCTGGAGGACCAGCGTGCCAGCGGCTCCCACCACGAACAGTACGGCAAGCGCTAATAGCGAAAGAAATAGAAGAAACGGCAACTTACCCATCCAAACAGTAACCTTGGTAGGGAGGATGGCGCGGAATTGTAACCTGGTCAATTGCTCGGCTGATCGGGACCGGGTGACAGTTTCTGTAAGTTGTCACAGGGAAGAAGGACGGTATGCTCTCGCTTGGCCGGGACGTTTTCAATGGTGACCAGGTTAGACAGCTACGGGAATGCGATGATGATGCGATGTGCCATATTGCTGCTGGCGGTCACGTTGGGACTTGCTTGCACCAATACCGGGAAGGCCGCTGAAAACGCCGGACGGGTTCTTTGGTTCGATGGCAATGTGCCAGACCCAAGCCACACCACCGCCCATCGCCAGCGGATGGTGGATTATCTGAATGAGTACAACGGCGGTCAGACCTTTAATGTTTCATTTGTCTCGACGCGAAAGCGGGGTGGCCTGGCCGAGGCCTTGAACGGCCAAGACTACGATTTGGTTGTATTGGATCTCCTGGCCAACCGGAACCGCTTCAATGACAGCGATCTCACCGCGCTGCAGACCCATTACACCGCCCGCCGTGGACTCATGCTAGATGGATCGTTCTGGATCCGAAGTATCCGGCACAATCCAACGACCGAGTTTCCGGGCACGAACGGAGCGACCGGCCGGTTACTGGTCAATCAGATCAAGGCCATGCTGGATGCCGGAGGCGGCACATTGATCGGCACCGACCACAGCAACTTCCAGGTTGGTGCCAATACGGCGCTCAAGGCGCTCTTGCCGGACGCGCGTTTCACTGGGTCAACGTCGCCATCCACGGACGGGACATTCAAGGGGAAGGTCTTGTTGGCTCACGCAGAACCGGTGCGCGCCTTGGATATATTGGAACACTGGCAGACAGTCCCCAATCAAGGAGAAGCCCCGGTGGGAAGTTTTGTCGACTTCACAGGTCAGCCCGTGACGCTCTTTGACCTCGTGTCCACGGCCGATAAGCCCGGTGGCGGCCGAAAGCGTCCCTATGTTTCGGCAAGCTTCGACCCCGGAGACGATGAGTTTGCAATTGATGGTGATGTGGCTCCGCAGGTCGAGGAAACCGAGCCGGAGCCAGAGCTGCCCGACAATATGCCAACGCGGAAAAGCGCCCCATGAATGCACTCCGACAAGCTTTCGCTGCCCTGTTGGCACTCCTTGCCTGCGTCGGCCCGGCGCTTGCCTGGGAGGCACCAATACGAGTGCTCTGGCACGACGGAAACTTTGAGAGCAATGCGCAGAGGGCGCATCACCGCCGAGCGATCACCGACTACCTGGATGCGTACGAAGGCGGTCTCTTCAACGTGACCTTAGTCGCCTCACGACGGCAAGGGGCTCTTGCGGAGCACCTACAAGGCAATCCGTTCGATATCGTGGTTATCGACACCACCGAACGCCGATCAATTTTCTCGCAAGAGGATCTAGCGGCACTCCAGGGTCACTATGCAGAGGGCAAGCGGGCGTTAATGCTGGATGGAAGCCTATGGATCCGCAACACGATCCGAACGGAATTTCCGGGCAAGAATGGGTCATCCGGCGACCTGATGGTCAATCAGTTGCTGGCGCTGGCAGATGCCGGGGGCGGAACGCTCATCGGAACGGACCATGATAAATACCAAGTCGCAGCAAATGTCGCGCTCAAGGCATTGCTTCCCAACGCGCAGTTCACCGGCAAAACAGTCCCTTCCACGGATGGTGTGTTCTTCGGATCAACACTATTGGCACATCATGCCGCTATCCGCGCGCTCGACATCCTTGAGCACTGGCAGTCCGTGCCGAGCCAGGCCGAAGCGCCGGTTGGTTCGTTCAGCGACTTCCTCGGGAACACCGTGACGCTGTTCAGCTTGGTCGAAACGGCCGACAAGCCAGGTGGTGGTCCTCGACGACCGTATGTCTCGTCAACCATTGATCCAGGTCGCGAAGTAACCGCAATCGATGACGGAACCGTGCCCCAGATGTCGCAAGATATGGCAGAGATCCAGGAGCAGACCGCGCCTCAGCTCCCGGCCAATATGCCAACCCGCAAGGGCGGCTCGCAATGATAGCGCGCGCAGTGAGACGCGTTCTGACCCGATCGGCATGGGGTCTTGGGGTCCACTGCGCCGTTATTGTGGGATGCGACGATCGACGCCATCTCGCTAGTCTTTAGTGCTGGCTGTAGGGTTTAGAACCGCAGTCCCGCGTCGCAGAGGGTCTATTCGGCGCTGATTGCGAGCTCTAGAAGAGCGCTCTCGTTCATGTCGGGCTCTGCGGCATAACCCTCAAGGTCCTCCCAAAAGCTGTTTAGCCGCTCAAGGAGTTCGGATTGCCCGGCACCTTCGAGATCGCTGCTTAGGGTCTCAAAGGCACCGTTGCGCTGGACCTCGTCAATATCGACGGCGAGCGTCTCAAGCGCAGAGCGATACGACAGCAGGTAGGTCCGCAGAGTGCCACGCAAAGCATCAATACGCGTGTTTGTATCAGCCCATTGCTTGAGAAGACGCGACCGTTGCGGCCCCGGCGGAGTGCTTTCCACCAAATCCCGAATCCCGAGGGTGGAATAATGCAACCGTTGGATCTCGCTGCTGTCTTCGACCAGCGTGTCAACGAACGCAGCGCCGCTTAAGAGCGTCGACTTTGCGGCCTGAGCCAGGGACTGCTCGGCCTCTTCCCGTGCAATTCGGAATTCAAGCTGGAGCCCGCTCAGCGCTTCCTTCCTGCGGGGATCGACCTCCGTGTCGAGCATTCCAGCAAGGGCAGCAAGAGGATCACCGGCATCCTCCGGGACGCGGTCAGCCTCGGCAATCCACCCGTCCTGGATCGTACTGTAGCTGCCATCGGTGACGATATGCGCGGAAATGACTGGGCGAAGGCCGAAGAACGCGCCAACAAGCGCCGCACCCGAGCCCGGGGAAAAGAGTGGGTACTCCCGCCTCTGCGCTGTATAAATCTGCGCGGCCTCGGTATCGATTGATCCGCCTCGGGTCACCAATCCGCCCGCCTGGCCATGTGCCCGTCCAACAGCGTTGAGCCGGTAGGGCTCCAGCATCAGCTCCTCAGCATTGCCATAGACGTCATACAGTCCCAACGGATTGGGATCGCGAATGCCCGCCGGACGAAGCTTCCCGCGGCCCTGCCCAGGAGCTTGGAAATGCGCGAAGTTCGATAACTCACCTGATCCAAAGAAGCGACGCCCGAGAAAGAGATTGGGGTCAGCCGATATCCCACCTCGCGCCGCGAACTCCCACTCCGCCTCGGTTGGCAAGCGCAGGAACCCCACGCGATCACCGTCTGCGGGCATTGCATCTCGCGCATTGGCCAGCACCCACTCCGTTAACGCGCGGGTCAAATCGACCGCATCGAACCAGCTTAGTTCGCCTTTGACAAACTGGTCCCGACGAGAGAACGGCGCCTCGCAGTCTCCCGTGATCGCACGAAACTGCGCCACGTTCATCTCGTAACGGGCGATGTAGTAATAGCTGGCGTTCAATTCGGCGTTCGCGAACGGTCCGCGCAAATGCGTGGGGCGGAGGTAATCGGAAAAGCCAGAGGTCGCCTCGGACTGTCCCATACGGAAGGGCCGGTCAGCAAGCGGGTTCGCGATGTCCGTGGGCACCAGAACCCGCTGGAACGCCATCCCACCGCCACATGGCAATGGCAGGATCAAATCCGCAGCCTCTCCAGAAGACAGCACATGTCCAGGATCCACCAGTTCGGGTGGCCAAGCGGGTGTCTCCGCGACGGCGGATCCCAGAAGCAAAAGCGACGCCAAGAGAGATCCAGCTAACCGCAAGACAAGCCTCATAGCGCCCCCTCCCGTAGGACCTCGGCCGGGTCCGTCTGGCTGGCATCCCTCGCGGCAAAAAGGGAAGTGACCACAACGAAAACGACCACGAGGGCCGATATTGCCGCCAATTGTCCAAACCCGAGGGAGACAAGTCGGCTCCCGGCCGTTAAGCCCGTGTCAAAAAGCCTTTCGGCGAATTCAGCCGCTCCCCAAAAAAGCAGGAAAGAGACGACAAGCCCCAGCACACCTGCGACAAGTGATTGGATGACGGGATAGAGCCAGAGCGCACGTCCACCGATCCCAAGGAGCGCAAGCGCGGCAATATTGCGCCTTTTGCGAACAATCTCGCCCCAAAATCCAAAGACCAACGCCGCCGCCAGCCCCAAACCGGCCACAGCCGCGGTAAAGATCATCGCCAAATCAAGGTTCTTGCCTAGCCCGAGAATTGCGGACACTTCGGCCGTCCGCGCCTCGGTGCCAATTCCAAATTCACTCTCGATTCTGGCTTGCAGCGGCGCGAGGTCCTCCAAACGGCGGGCAAAGCTGCGCAATCCCTCGAACTCGACGCTCCGTTCGGCCAATGGGCGGCCCGCGGTGATCCCGAACTCTGGAAGTGCATAGGCATCATAAAAGGCCTCGACACGATCAAGGACCTCCAGGCTCGCGAGGACGCTCCGCCCTTGCGCGCGCGCCTCGGGAAGAACCGCGACAACCGTCAGCGTTTGCAGCAACTGTCGCGGCCGGTCCTCTGCCTGTGTGACTGCCTGGATCCTTTGGCCCACGGTGATATCCAACTGCCGAGCAAGCCCAGCGCTCACGGCCGCCTCACCATCCCCAAGTGTTAAACTCGTGGGCAGGTTCGGATCTCCGGTCCCCGAGGGGACCAAAAGCGCCTCGCGGCGTGTCCGACCACCTTCCACGCGTATGTTGACGTAATCGAAAACGCTGCGCGTCTTTAGGGTAACAAACCCGCTTTCCTCCCAGCCGCGAACAAGCTCCGCATCGCCCGGACCGAAGGACTCGTTTCCCAGCGTGTCAATCTGCAAGCTTCGGGGATCGGAAAGCAGGCGTCCAACCAACGCGTCGTAGACCCCATTCTTGACGCCGAAAAGAACCATCAGGGGGACAATGACGCCTGCGAGAACAGCAATATTGCATGCGAGCTGTACCCTTTCGTGCAGCAGGTCTCGAAGGGCGAGATACACGATCAACCTCATGGGGAAGGCGCTGCCGACCTTGTGCCATCTCGCACTTGGCTACGCACGCTATTGGCCCGGGAGGTTGGATCCAGTTCGACATAGAGGCGGCGCAACGGGAACCGCTCGAGAAGGGCGAGGTCATGAGACGAGAGGATCACTGCGGCCTGTCCTGTCCGCGCGGCATCGATCAGAAGTGAAAGAGCTGCCATTGCATTTTCGGGATCGAGGGCGGCAGTGGGCTCATCGGCGATAAGAAACGCTGGACGGTGCGCAAGTGCTCTGGCAATGGCAACCCGCTGGCGTTGACCAATTGACAACGCAGCTGGCTTCAAACGGCCTAGCTTTGAGAGCCCGAGAAGACCCTCAAGGTCCGCCTGCCAATCTGGCGCCAGCCGCTTGGCGATCCTTTGGCTGATCGCGATATTTTCAGAAACGGACAGATAGGGCAAAAGCCCTCCCGATTGCGGGACAAAGCCGAAGTACTTCCCTCGCAAAAACGGAGCCTCGAAGTGAGCAGCGCCACTCGACCAAAGGTTCGACAAATCAACATCGACCGATTCCGTCCGCAAGCGGAACGTTGCTCCTGGCTCTGGGCGCCGCAATAGGCCGAGGACCTCTAGCAGCATCGTTTTCCCGGTTCCACTGGGGCCGCTAAGTCCGATAACCTCACCCGAAGTGATCTCTAGTTGACCGATATCAAGCCGAAACTCCCGATCTCCATCGGAAGCCCGCACGGTCAGCCCGCTCGTTTCAAGACGCGCCTTCCCGGGGCTCACGGTAGAACGTCGAACGGCATCGCATAAACATGCTCGCCGTCAGGTGCACCGTCGTAAGGAACGGTCCAGACCGCAGGATCGAAGAGCCACTTCCGGTACTGTGTCAACTTTTGCCGGAGACCATCGACGATGTCCCGACGCATCATTGCACTTTGGAGCCATCGGTCCTCGGTCATGCGAAGAACAGTGCTCTGGTAAGGTAAGCGTTCGAGATACTCCAAACTCGCATTGGCAAGGCCATCGTCGACATCTGTGAGCTGGTCGGGGTTTGTCACGACCTGTTGGATCGTGGACTGGATCTGCTCGTAGAATGTCTGCATTTCCGATGAGTCAGTCGACTGCTCCGCCAATTCTAGAAGATCCTCCAGGAGCTTCGCCATGGTGGCCATCTCATTCTTGGTAATCAGGAGCCTTGGTTCGAACGCGAGTTTGCGCGGTTCTTCGACAGCCTTGTCGGACACCCAGCCAGTGATCACGTCGGGCGGTTTGGTCCCCTTGCGGGCCCCAAGCCACGCAAGTTCCATCGCATCGAAAAGACCCTTGAGCTCCTCGTCTGTCTCGCTCTCTTGCAACACTTGCTCTTGACCCTGCAGCTTTCGCACGTGGTCGGTGATTGCTGTCACCAACCGGCTCGCGACCCCTTCAAAGGCCTCTTCGGAGCCATCCTCAATTGGAAAATAGAACTCATTTCCATCGAACCGGGACAGTTCGCGATACGCGCCCGCGGCGTAGTCGTGCGTCCCCGAGCCCGACGGCGTCTTGAGGTGCAGCGTCATCAGCGCAATGTTGCGCTCCTCGGCTTCGGCTTGCAACTCGAGCGGTCCGATAGGCGATCGCGCATTCGGGTCACGTGCGTCCTTGGGCCCGGCATCCGTGACCAAGATCACATAGCGGGCATTTATTGGGTTGCCGTCGCTCTCGACTTGCTCCCAATCGATCCCATCAATCGCATCCTCGACACCGGCCAGACTGTCCTCGTTAAACCCTGGAGAACTCGCGAGCGTAACATTCGTGGCTTCTGCCAGTGCGGCTAGAACGGGGCCCTCATCGTCTCGCCGCTCAAGGTCAATCAGCGTGCGGGTGCGGTATTCCAGATCGGGCACGGCCCCGGGGTTGTCACGAAATCCGATGATACCGAAATTCACCAATTCACCGATGTCGGTGCCCGCAATCCGCTCCACTGTGCTCTGCAGCACGCGTCGCGTCCGGTCGATGTAATTCCGCATCGAGGAGGTTGTATCGAGAACAAGGACAATCCCTACGTCGAACGGATCGCCCTCCGTATCAAACTCTACCGGTTCAGCAGTCGCTTCCTTGTTGATCGATGCAATTTCCATCAACAGAACGTCCTCGTAGCTCAACGGATGCAACTCTTCGACGAAGTCGAGGATCGGCATGACGTAAAGCTCATCCCGAATATTGACAAACTCACCCGGCTCGGCGCTGACCACCCCAAATTGCCCTTCGACCGATCCCGCAGCAGCCTCGGCGACCAATCGTTCTTGAACGGCCAGCAACTGTTCGTCGTTCATGAAAGCCCAGAGATTTTCCTCGGTATCAAAGAGCAGTTGCCGTCTCCGGCCGGCCGGATTTGTGAAGGCCGCGACGACGTTGTGCTTCCAGTCCACCAGACCGGCGGCCTGGCTCCAACCGATTGGGGGACGAAGCGCGGACGGCCCGATCTGCACCCAGTCACCTTCGCGCGCGAAAACATAGAATGGTTGGAATGCCGCATAGCGCTCTATGAACTGTCCGTCGGGACCGTCATAGAGCCCAGCTTCCGGTCGCGTCAGAACTCTCTGGAAGATCGTACTCGTCCCTTCCACAAGGAGCGGCGACTGGGCCTTTGCGCCGGTCGGCAAACTGAGCAGCGCGCCACAACCCCAACACAGGATCGCCGCCAAACCTAAAGACATGCGGACCGCGCGCGTCATGGCATCACTCCTTCTCACTCGCAAAAGTCCTCGAATGCGCCAAGCGACAGCGTGTCGTTGGCCTCGGCCAGCCTCGCGCAGAGCGTGCCCAGCGCTTCTTCGGCACCCACCCCATCTCCGGCATCTCGCGCCCGAGCATAATACTCCGCCGCCCTGGCCGCATTGTCGGCAAATGTTAGACCGATGTCGGTCTCAAGCACGTCTATGTCGACCTCTCCGTCGTAGAGCTTTCCGAGGGTCATGAGAGCCGCGGGATCACCTTCCGCGACACCGTTTTCGATCAGACTCAGCGCCGCATCCGCTGAGACTGAAGCGCCGCAGCCGACGAGGCCATCGATCAGAGCCGAATGGCTTTCGCCGGCCAATCCCCTGAGTGCACCCGTTGTACAGAGGTCTTCGGGCTCAGGCACGGGTCGCGGTTCGGGTACCGGTTTTGGTTCTGGCGCCGGGGTAGGCTCTTCTAGAGGTAAAGGCTCCACCGGATCTTGCGCGGGCTGCGGTTGCCTCGCTTGGGAGACGTACCAATAGGCACCAGCAGCCAAGAGCACCGCGAGAATGCCGAGACCACCAAGAATGGCAGGTGTCCGGCTCTTTGCCTCGGGCGCGGCAGTCTCGGGCGCGGCTTCGGCGCCTGCGGGCTGCTCTTGGTGGCTTGGGTCCGTTGTCCCAGGATCGCGCTCGAAATCCTCCTCGCCACCCAAGTTTGCCTTGGGCTCTTTGGTCCGGGCGCTTCCCACCAGAACGGGCCCTGTGTCGCCTCCCGCCAAAGGGGGCGTTGGAGAGACCCCGCCCACCGTCGCGGCCGGCGGCCCATGCATGATGTCGTCCGGCCAGCTTGCGCTGAACTCCTGGCCTCCGATCTCCAAGGTAATCGGTGTGTATTCCTCGATGTGATTTACAATTTCCGTGCCGACAACGAACTGCGCCTTGCCATCCTCGACCTCAGCCCGATATGGGCCGAAATACGCCTTGACCGATTGCCAGCCCGCCTCGCCCAAGTACTTTTCGTTGAAGCTGTTGCGAATTGCCAAGCTGATCTCAGCGCTGGCCGCCGGATCTGACTCCAGCACGATAATCGCGTAGCCGCCGTGGGGATGGGCAGGATCGGGTCCAATCGTCAGCAAAGCGCCTTCTCCCGTCTACCTGCCTAAGCCATTAACGATCTGCCCAATTCGCAGATTCTGCTCGATGTTGATGGCGCCGGCATCGCTATCCATTGCATTACCTACAAAGAGGGCTTCGAGCGTGAAGACCCAGTCCGTCCAGAGCTCCGTGTGGGTTGCGCGCGACTGCGCCGGCAACGTATCCGCGGTATCCGCTCCCTCGCCACGATCAAATACGCGTCGCGTCGAGCCATCGGGAAGCGGGATTTCTGGGCGCTGCTGATCATCCATGTAATGAGCGCCC
>JBCCKB010000071.1:0-11637 GCA_039027595.1 Pseudomonadota bacterium
GTCTCGCCATCGACCCAGCCCCAGAGATAGGCGTCAAAGCTTCCACATTGTGACTGGATTTCTCTAAAGACCTGGGCGTTCTTGCGGGTAGATGCCACTTTCTGCCTGTGGCGGACGATACCTGGGTTTTCGAGGGCGGCAGCAAGTTCATCGTCATCCATTGTTGCCACGCGATCCACGTCGAAGTCGTGGAACTGTGCTCTGTAGCCGTCTCGTTTTCTAAGAACGGTTTCCCAAGAGAGACCGGCATGTGCTCCTTCGAGGATTAGCATCTCGAAGAGGAGCCTGTCATCGTGGACAGGAACGCCCCATTCTTCATCATGGTAGGTGGCGTAAAGGACGTTCTGAGAGCCAAAGCAGCGGAGTTTATGATCGATTGCCATTGGTTGATGATAGCGAAGACGAATTGATCCGTCATGCAACGTTCCTGACAGGATGTGTCAGGAACGTCTGAAGTGCCGGGCGTTGCGTGGGTGACCCCGGTGAGATGGGTGCGGCAAGTTGGATGGCTCAAGTCGTGGGCTTGGAAAGGTATCCGTCTCGAACGTGAGCCGTGATCTTAGAAACGCCATAGGATGCTTGCGAAGCGTGAGCCGCATAGCGACGTAATCCTCCACCACGTTCTCCCCTTCGGTCATTTCAGGCAGGTTGGCTGGCGGTTCAAAAATACCCTCTCCATCCATGTCGCCCGCAAAGAGCGGGAGCGACTTCGTTCCCGACAGCGCCTTTGCTGCCCATAGTGCGTCGCGTCGTGCAAGGCCTATGCCAGCGAACGCATCAGCCTCCGCAAGCCTAGTGAGAGCACGCGCGTCTACCCCGGCTCGTCGCCAGACATCCTCGACACTTTGGTATCCGTTGCCACGGGCGGCGACGATCCAGGCCGCATCCTCTTCGGCCATGGCCTTGATCTGTCGAAAGCCGAGGCGCATCGCCAGCTCTCCATCCATCCGGCGCTCTATCGAGTTATCCCAAAAAGAGGCGTTGATGTCAGGCGGGCGGATTTCGACCCCGTGTTCCCGCGCATCGCGTACGATCTGAGCTGGGGCGTAAAACCCCATAGGCTGTGAATTCAGGAGTGAGCAGGCGAAAATGCCGGGATGATGCTTCTTGAGTCAGGCCGAAGCATAAACAAGAAGCGCAAACGATGCGGCGTGGCTCTCGGGAAAGCCATAGGATCCAAAGCCCTCGATCTGGCTGAAACAGCGCTCCGCGAAGTCCTGATCATAGCCATTTGCCGCCATACCCTTCATGAACCGGCCGCGGAACTCGGAGACGTTTCCGTGTCGCTTGAACGTCGCGAGCGAGCGCCTGAGCCGGTCTGCCTCTTCGGGTGTAAAGCCTGCGCCGACGATAGCGATCTGCATGGCCTGTTCCTGGAAAAGCGGCACACCCATGGTCTTGCCAAGGACATTCCCAAGGGCATCTGATGGAAACGAGACCGGCTCTTCACCGTTCCGGCGTCTAAGATAAGGATGCACCATGTCACCTTGGATCGGGCCTGGGCGAATAATAGCCACCTCGATTACCAGGTCGTAGAAGGTACGCGGGCGCATCCGAGGCAGGAAGTTCATCTGAGCCCGGGACTCCACCTGGAAGACGCCCAAGCTGTCCGCGTCGCAGAGCATGTCATAGACTGCGGGATCTTCGGGCGGCAACGTGGCAAGCGTATAATCGAGCTGGTGGTGGATCTTCAGCAGCTCGAAAGCCTTCCGGATACAGGTGAGCATGCCCAAAGCAAGGACATCAACCTTGAGAATACCCAAAGCTTCGATGTCATCCTTGTCCCATGGGATAACGGTTCGACCTTCCATGGTCGCATTCTCGACCGGACAGAGTTCGTCGAGCCGTCCTTCCGTCATTACGAATCCGCCCACATGCTGAGAGAGGTGGCGGGGGAAGCCCTGAATTTCGTAGATCAGCGCCATGGTTTGCTTCAGGCGGTGGTCGTTTGGATCAAGGCCGATCTCGCGGAGTCGCTCGTCTTCGAGGCCGTTCGTAGAGAAGAACCCCCAAAGCTGTGAGGAAATCGCTGAAATAGTGTCTTCGGTGAGGCCCATGGCGCGACCCACTTCACGGATTGCCCGTTTGCCACGGTAGTGAATTACCGTGGCGCAAAGACCCGCGCGATGGCGGCCGTACCGCTCGTAGATATGCTGGATCACCTCCTCGCGCCGCTCATGTTCAAAGTCGACATCGATATCAGGGGGTTCACCTCTGGCTTCGGAGACAAAGCGTTCGAAGACCATTGTTCCAACCTCGGGCGAGACCGAGGTAACACCCAAGGCATAGCAAACCACCGAATTCGCCGCCGAACCGCGTCCTTGGCAGAGGATGTTTCGCGACCGCGCAAATGCCACGACGTCGCGCACGGTTAGAAAATAAGGCTCATAGTCGAGTTTGGCGATGAGCTGAAGCTCGTGCTCCAGCATGGCGAGGACTTTACCGGGTATGCCTGACGGGTAGCGCCAGCGAAGGCCTTCGTGGGCCAGCCGCGCAAGTCGATCGCGAGGAGCTTCGCCCCTTGAGACCTCGGAAGGATACTCGTAACGGAGCTCGCTCAGCTCGAATGTACATCGGGCGGCGATTTCGTCGGTTCGGTCGAGCGCCGCTTCGTGGCCGGAGAAGATGCGCCTTAGTTCGATCTCGGATCGGAGGCGCTGTTCGCCGTTTGCAAGGGCCGAACGGCCCAGTTCGTCGACGCGGACACCCTTACGGATTGCGGTAAGGACGTCTGCAAGCTTTTTTCGCCTGCCATGATGAACAACCGGCGCTCCACTAGCGACAGTGTCTATTTCAAGCTCAACCGCGCATTCGCAGAGATGGTTGAAGCGGGCATCATCCTGGCCATCGTAATGGGGGGATATCAGCATATGGCAAGCTTCGCCAAAGCGGCGCGTGAGCTGTTCCGCGCGTTGCCACCATGGGCCCGCGCCGGGCTTCATCGGCAGCGCATTTGGCGGATGGAGGAGCAGCTCCATTCCGGCTCCCCAGTCGAGTAGATCTTCGAGGGTTAGTCGGCAGGCGCCTTTTTCGGAGCGGCGGCGACCTGTGGAGATCAGCCGGCACAAACGTCCCCAAGCGGTTCGATCACGGGGGAGCGCGGTGACGGAGAAGCCGTCTTCAAGTATAATCTTGGAGCCTGGAATGAGCCGCGGGATGTTCAGGATCTCAAGCCCAGGAGCGCCCCGGACCCCGGGCGGGCACGCCGGACCAACCAAAGGAGCTGTTCGCCGAAGATGAACCGCACGCCCGATCTCGCGAATGGCGGTGTAGGCGCGAACAATGCCAGCTACGGAATTCTCATCTGTAATGGCAACGGCCCGAAGGCCAAGAAGCGCCGCCCGTTCCGCGTATTCTTCTGGATGCGAAGCTCCGGTAAGAAACGTGAAGTTTGATGTGATGTTCAGCTCGGCGACCATGCCGGCAAGTATATTCACCTTTTGTTCTTAAATGGAGTCAAAATAAGACTGCCTTCATTCGAGGCCAAACGCTCGGCTCTACGAAGTTTCTCGAATTCTGTCGCCAAACTCCGCGAACACGGCAGCGTAGGTTTCTCGTTTGAACGGGACAATTGACGCCAGAAGGTCCTCCGGCGTCATCCATTGCCACCGGCCGAACTCCGGATGTTCCGTATCGATGCTTATCTGTGTATCCGGCCCATCAAAGCGCATCAGGAACCACTTCTGTTCCTGACCACGAAAGCGACCCTTAAAGGCCTTGCCTATCAGATCAGAGGGTAAATCGTACCGTATCCAACCCTCAGATTCCCCCACAATAGACACCACTTCCTCAGTGAGACCTGTTTCTTCTTGGAGCTCACGCAGCGCAGCAATGCGCGGGGATTCACCCGCGTCTATGCCGCCTTGCGGCATTTGCCATGCTCCGGATGTATCCAAACGCTCGCCGGCGAAGACGTGTCCGCCAGGTCGAACGATGGCGAGACCCACGCACTGACGGTACGGCAGCGCAGCAATTTCCGCCGCGCCGAGCGGCGTCACTCCGAAGGCCCGAGGGCGCTAAGGCCTTTGAGAATATCGATCGCATAGGCCAACTGATAGTCATCCTCGCGGAGTTGGGCAGCCTCTTCGGCCTTCGCCCGATCCTCCTCGATCTGGCGACGTTCGTCATCCGTCAGACTGTCATTGGAGAGTGACCCCCGCAATTCAGATTCGAAACGGCCAAGACGCCGAGCTTCCTCGTCATCTTCCTCGGATGTCTCCGGGCTCGGCCGCTGCTCGACAACAATATCCGGCGAAATCCCAAGCGCCTGGATCGAGCGTCCCGACGGAGTGTAGTAGCGCGCCGTCGTCAATCGCATCGCCCCGTCTTGTCGAAGGGGCATCACTGTTTGAACAGACCCTTTTCCGAAACTCTTTGTGCCCACAACGATGGCACGACGGTGGTCTTGGAGGGCGCCAGCGACAATCTCAGAAGCCGACGCCGATCCACCATTGATCAGCACGACAATGGGAAGCCCCTCAATCAGATCGCCATTGGTCGCATTAAACCTCTCGCCATCCTGGGGATCGCGTCCTCTCGTCGATACGATCTCGCCAGCATCCAGAAAGGCATCCGAAACCTTGATTGACTGGGTCAGAAGGCCGCCAGGATTATTCCTTAGATCGAGCACCACACCATTTACTGCACCAAGTCCTCCAGCCTCATCAATCTCCTGCTTCAGCCCCTCTTCGAGATTCGGGTATGTCTGGTCATTGAATGTGGTGACCCTGAGAACCACGGTGTCACCAACCGTGCGATGGCGGACGGCCGTGAGTTTAATTGTGTCGCGGATGATGGAAACATCGAAGGGTTCCGGCTCGTCCTCACGGACTACGGTAATGATGATTTCCGAGCCCACTGGGCCTCGCATCAGTTCAACCGCAGCATCAAGCGTGAGACCGAGAACGCTTTCCCCGTCGACATGTGTGATAAAGTCGCCAGCTTCGATTCCCGCGTCTTCGGCTGGTGTTCCGTCGATCGGCGAGACAACTTTGACGAAACCCTCTTCTTGCGTCACCTCAATCCCTAGGCCACCAAACTCGCCACGTGTTTGGACCCGCATATCCGCCGCGTCTTTGGGCGAGAGATAGCTCGAATGAGGATCAAGGGATGTCAACATGCCGTTTATCGCGGCTTCGATCAATTCTTCTTCGTCGACGTCCTCGACATACTGAGCGCGGATCCTCTCAAAGATGTCGCCAAACAGGTCGAGCTGCTCGTAGACCGAAGTCCGACGCTCTGCCTCTTGAGCCAATAGGGGGCCAGCGATCTGTGTCGATAGCAAAGCACCCGCAACCGTTCCTGCGGCCGCTGCCAGTACAAACTTCTTCATGGTCAGTCCTTGCCCTCCGAAAACGCGAACCAGTCGCCCGGATCGAGCGTGGTCTTCTCCTGTCTCAACTCAATATAGAGCCTTTCCGAGCGTTCTTGACCACTACCTTCCAACGTTTCGTTCAAAAACTCATCACCCCGCTTGGCTTTCCCGTGCATGAGCCCCAACGGGCCTTGCGGCTCAATGACTTCTCCCGTGCTTGCGAAAATCGAAGAAAGTCCTGAGAAAATAAGAAGGTAACCGGCCTGAGGTTCGAGAATTACCACCATCCCCGAACCCAGGAGCGGGCCAGCATAACGCACCGTGGCGGCATGGGGTGCGGTCACAAGTGCGTAAGGTCGCGCCGCAATTGTTATCCCATAGATCCCCGCCCTTGGGTTGTACGCTTCAATCACCGGTCCGTCGACTGGCGGCGAGAGCTTTCCTCGTGAACTGAGGAACGCTTCGTCTTCAGCGTTGCTTCCGCCCAGCGACGACAACGTTTCCGCAAATCCTTGCAACGTGTCCGCACTGCTCACCAATGCCTGAAGCGTGGCCGCGTCGGTTGCGGAAAGGTCTCCGGGTGGGTCGCGTTGTGCGATTGCCTGACTCAGCGCCGTTCTGGCGTCCCGTGCGCCATCGAGTCCAGATTGTAGTGTCTCGATCGCGGCATCCTGGAGCGAGCGGAGCACAGCGAGTTCCTCGAGTTCGTGTGCAAGTGATTGCGCGCGCGCGTTGAGCAATGGTGCGACGTCGGACGCAAGTAGCCCCGCGCGAAGGCTCGATAACGCACCCTCTGGATGCAGAAGGACGGATAAGCCTGGGTCCATTTCGCTGGTGCTGAGGATGTTGAGCAGGTTGGCCGTTTGCGTCTCTCCCTTCTTAAGATCCCGCCGGATCGCGCGTTCTTCGAGTGCGGCAGACCTCAGGCCACCACGGAGCGCTTCAAGGCCTTTCTCGTAGGCTTGTACAGTTTCGGTAAGTGCCGATACCCGGTCGGGGGCCGTCCTCGCAGCCGTTAGCAGCCTCGCCGCTTTGGCCAGCGCCTCCGTGGCCTTCTCGGCCGCTTTCGCGTTGTCCTCACCTAAGCCGGCCGCTGGCGCCAGCACAAAACAGACAACAAAGATCGCAGAGCGGATCATACGGATACTAGGGTCTCTCCGGTCATTTCCGCGGGCTTTGTAAGACCCATGAGCGACAGCACGGTTGGTGCAAGATCGGCAAGGCGGCCTGAACGGAGTTGCGCGCCCGCGGGACCTCCAACCAAGATGACGGGGACGAGGTTGGTCGTATGTGCGGTGTGCGGGCCGCCAGTTGAGCTATCGATCATCGTTTCACAATTGCCATGATCGGCCGTCAGGACCATCGTGCCTCCCACGTCCTCCAGCTTCGACACTACCATTGAAAGACCGTGATCAACCGCTTCACAAGCGGCGATGGCGGCATTCAGATCGCCGGTATGACCCACCATGTCCGGGTTGGCATAGTTCACGACAATCAAGTCGTACCTGGCGTCTATCGCGGCCATGAACTCATGCGTTACGTCCGGAGCTGACATCTCCGGTTTGAGGTCATATGTCGCCACTTTCGGTGAGGGCGGCATGCAGCGCTCCTCGCCTTCTTCTGCCGCTTCTTTGCCGCCATTGAGAAAAAAAGTGACATGTGGGTACTTTTCGGTTTCCGCCAGCCGAAACTGCCTCAGTCCGTGCCGGGCGACCCATGCGCCCAACGTGTTTACAATCTCACGTTTCGGGAAGACCGCCGTCATCCATTCGTTGTGAACCTCAGAGTACTCCACCATGCCAAGACAAGCCGCAAGTTCAGGGCGCCCCTCACGCTCAAACTCATCGAAGCTTGGATCGCAGATCGCGCTTAAGATCTGGCGTGCACGGTCCGCACGGAAGTTCACAAAGAAGAGCCCGTCTCCGTTCTTCATTCCCCGAAAGTCTCCCAGAACAGTCGCGGGTAGAAACTCGTCGGTGACATCATTCTCGTAGCTCGACTCTACGGCTTCCCAAGCTTGATTATCCGTTCTTGCCCCCACCCCCTCGACGATGGCGCGATAGGCCTTCTCAACGCGATCCCACCGGTTGTCTCTATCCATTGCCCAGTAGCGGCCGGTTACCGTAGCCACGCGTACACCGGATGGCAGTGCGATGCTTAGAGCCTTTAGCTGGTCAACTGCCGATTGCGGAGCTACGTCGCGCCCATCGGTAATTGCGTGGACGAACACGTGAACTCCCGCGTCATCCAGTACCTTTGCGGCCGCAATCAGGTGGTTTTGGTGGGAGTGCACGCCGCCAGGCGATGCGAGGCCGACGAGATGAGCGGTTCCCCCTGAGATCTTGAGCGCGTCTATGAAGTCTTGAAGCGCCTTCTGCTTTGCGAAGCTCCCATCCTCAATCGCCAAATCGATCTGGCCAAGATCCATCGCCACGATCCTGCCCGCGCCAATGTTGGTGTGGCCGACTTCGGAGTTGCCCATTTGTCCGGATGGAAGTCCGGCATCTGGACCGTGCGTTACAAGCGTGGCGTGGGGGCACTCGGCCATGAGCCGGTCAAACGTGGGTGTCGCGGCAAGCTTTGGCGCGTTCGCCTCCGGTTCATCACGAAGGCCCCAGCCGTCGAGGATGCACAATATGACCGGTTTTGTAGTACCCATTGCGCGCGCCTCTTGTTTGCCCTGCTGTCTTATCCCCTCGCCATCACCGGTGGAAGCACGGTGACGCGAAAAAAGACCCCGCCGTTTCGGCGGGGTCAAGGTCGTGCCGTGGCTGGCCACAGGCACCGGCGGTAAACGATCCTAGGACATCTCGGCCCTGATCTGCTGGCGAAAGACGTCGATGGGCACTGCGCTGCCTTCGCGCTGGACATGCCAGTAGGTCCAACCATTGCAAGACGGCGCACCCTCAAAGGCAGCGCCGACTTGGTGGATCGACCCCTTAATCTCATCCGCGATCAACGTGCCGTCGGCTCGCACTTTTGCAGCCTTGCCGCGAGGCGAGAAGAGTGCCTCACCCGGGCGCAGATACCCGCGCTCAACAAGCTGGCCAAACGGGATCCTGGGCTCGGACCTTTTGGGCTTTGTGACTTCAAGGGCATCTCTATCGTATTTTCTGATAGCGGCGAGACGCGTCTCCGCAACCGCACGATACTCTGCCTGACGTTCGATCCCGATGAAGCTGCGACCAAGCATTTTGGCTACCGCGCCCGTGGTCCCCGTCCCGAAGAATGGATCCAACACAACGTCTCCTGGGTTGGTCGTGGCCACGAGGACACGATGAAGAAGCGCTTCCGGCTTTTGGGTCGGGTGAGCCTTGGCGCCTTTGGCGTCCTTCAAGCGCTCGTGACCGGTGCAAATCGGCAAAAGCCAGTCAGACCGCATTTGAATTCCCTCGTTGAGTTCCTTCAGCGCTTCATAATTAAAAGTGTATTTTGAAGCTTCGGCCCGTGAAGCCCAGACCAGGGTCTCATGGGCGTTTGTAAGACGCTTTCCGCGGAAGTTTGGCATTGGGTTGGTCTTTCGCCAAACCACGTCGTTCAGGATCCAAAACCCGGCATTTTGGATTGCAGCGCCCACTCGAAAGATGTTGTGGTATGACCCGATCACCCAAATCGCGCCGTTGGGCTTCAAGAGCCGCCGCGCGGCTTCGAGCCAAGCCTTCGTGAACTGATCGTAGGCCGCGAATGACGAAAAACTGTCCCAGGCGTCATCGACCGCGTCGACGCGCGAGTTGTCCGGTCGATGCAACTCTCCCTTGAGCTGCAAATTGTAGGGAGGATCGGCGAAAATAAGATCGACCGAAGCCGAGGGAAGCCCCGTCATCACCTCAATGCAGTCACCGCCGAGGATACGATTTATCGGAAGCGCAGGCTGCGCTTTTTCCGGTTCCATCACGTCTTCTGCCTCTGCCTTGGGTGCCCTCTGCGACACCGCTCTCTTTCACAGAAACATGATTCAAAGGAGATTCGCGGTCAAATTCTTTTTTGAATCAGAGACTTAGGATTTTTCTTGATACAACATATTGTGGACAGGGGCAAAGGAACGCCTATGGTGAGGGGTCACTCCCAAGCGGCAAAGCGCTGCGCGGTGCGCCTTCGTTGGATATCCCATGTTCTGTTCCCATCCATAGCCAGGATGCTGTTGCGCCAAATCCACCATGATAGCGTCACGGGTGCACTTTGCCGCTATCGAGGCTGCTGCCACCGAGAGCGACCTCGCATCGCCCTTGACGACGGCTTGCGCTGGGCATGGTAGAGTCTTTGGAAGTGAGTTTCCGTCTACCAGAGCGAAACTCGGGACGGCGACAAGTCCCAAGACGGCACGTACCATTGCCAGATGCGTGGCGTGGAGGATGTTCAGGCGATCGATCTCTTCGACGCTCGCCAAACCGATGCTCACCTCGGCGCAAGCCTTTAGGCGTGCGAAGACATCGCATCGACGCTTGGCACTCAAGGCCTTGGAGTCTGCGAGCCCCGACGGGATTTGGTTTGGATCGAGCACCACCGCGGCCGCCACCACGGGCCCAGCAAGCGGTCCTCGCCCGGCTTCATCTATTCCCGAAACGCGCCGGAGGCCGCGTGCCAGGACCGCAGACTCAAGATCAAAACTTGGCTCCGATTTTCTCACGGGCGTCATGAGCGTCAAAAGGACGATGGTATGCAAGCAAGAAGATGTGCTGGATAATCGCCCGAGACCGATCTCAACGTAGGATGAAAAGTGCTGGGAATGAGGGTTGACGTGGCTTTGTCATGATTGCTTGACACCTCCTACCAGCGCGATCGGGATAGTCTTGGCAACCGCCAACCGGCGTCGGCCAAGCAACGCGCCCCGTAAACGTTGATTTGTCCTCGGCGCGTATCGATCCTGCGCTCACAGCGATAGGGCAGTCGGGCATGGGAGATTCCATTTCTCTTCAGGCAGCGCTCGGGGAAGACAATTTGCTCTGCACGGCGGCCTTCGAAGACCCGAAGGCATTCACCGGGTAGAACCCGTGATCTGCGCGGACGCTCCCCATGTCGAAACGCACGATCGTTGTGGACAATACTGTTCGAGCGCCGCGTCGTGGCCCGCTTGCCGTCGTCTTTGTCCGTCACTTCGTGCACGATAACGCCGAGCACGGCGAGACCTAGAAGAGCGCCCAGGATGTCGTCGGCATCTGCGGCCTGCGCGGGAGTGATGTTGATGTGTGCCAACATTGCGGCAGCGAGGATCGTTGAAATCGTTCTCTTCATGGCGGTCGTTCTCCAGGTCTCGAAACAAGCGGTGCAACGACGCTCAAACGGAAGCCAACGATACGCAATAACCGAACAATGCTATTGGATAGCATCACGCCTCAGGTTCCAGATATTGTATATCCCAAACCCCTCATTCATCGTGCCCTTATGACCCGAACGACGCTTCACTCTGTCATCCTGATTTTGCTGACGACCCTTTCGGCGCAGGCGGCATGTTATGCCGACTACAAAGCGAAGAAGGATAGCGGCCAACTTCAGCTACACTACGGCGTGGTTCAAGTCTCGGACGCTTCATGTAGGAGCCCGGACCGCGTCGAGCGCGAAGTTCGCCAAAAGATCGCGCGGGGTGGTTGGAGCCTCCTAAACGTACTCTCCGTGTTCGACGAGTCTGGCCTGGAACAAAGGAAAGCGAGTGCGTCCGATTTCTTCCTCCGTTTCTGACAGCCGAGCCCACGGCACGCGGGTCGTCACCATAGGCATAGCAGCAATCGCTGGCATCCTGGCTCTCGCGGCGGTGTTTCTATTCTTGAATCTCCCCGATGCAAACGCGTTCAACGCCCGCGTTGAGCAGCTCTTTATCGAGAACGACGACCTCACTTCGAATGCTGAGATCAAGCTCTTGGAGATCCTTGCTCAATCCGGTACCGCGTTTTCGGCCACGCTCAGCAGCTACCGAGTGGTGATTTTCGTGCTAATGCTCTTCGCCACCGGTCTCCTCGTCGCGTGTCTCGTACTCCTTCTCGCGACGATCGCAGTGAACCGCCGTATGGGA
Source organism: Pseudomonadota bacterium (assembly GCA_039027595.1). Taxonomy (GTDB): domain Bacteria; phylum Pseudomonadota; class Alphaproteobacteria; order Rhodobacterales; family Rhodobacteraceae; genus Ovoidimarina. The sequence continues at coordinate 11,322 of JBCCKB010000071.1, forward strand.
GAGATCGAACGCCGAGGTATCCAGGTGTCGTCGTTGGTCATCAGCCGCGATGACAACACGGTCTACCTGAACGATATGGCCTTCAAGCTGACCGGTGCCATGGTGGAGACCATAGCCGTGCTTGCCGAGGCCCGGATGGATGATGACGTGCTTTCTGGTTCGGAGCTCGAGGGGATTATCTCCGGTCGGGACGCTGGCGAGTGCGACGAGGCGGCAGGTGCAACGCGGATCAAGCGGCTCCGCGACGCGCTGGGAAACCAGATCGTGAGTGAGTTGCTCATCCGGACAATCGCAAAGCGCGGCTATGTATTGTCCA
>JBCCKB010000072.1:0-11605 GCA_039027595.1 Pseudomonadota bacterium
ACCGACCGGGAAAACGCGCTGAACGCACTGGCGATTGACCGGGCCGCGGGATTGCCGATCATGCTCTACAATTATCCGGGCCGGACCGGGACACATATGGGCGAAGAGTTCCTTGATCGGGTAGGCCGCAGCCGTAACTTCTGCGGGATCAAGGAAAGCTCCGGCGATATCAACCGTGTGCACCTGTTGGCGCGCGATTACCCCCATATCCAACTGGGCTGCGGCATGGACGACCAAGCCCTTGAGTTCTTTGCTTGGGGCGCGCCTTTCTGGGTTTGCGGGGGCTCGAATTTTCTGCCTCGCGAGCACATTGCCCTGTATGACGCTTGCGTGGTGACGGGCGACTTCAACAAGGGCCGGCGCATCATGTCCGCACTGCTCCCATTGATGCGGGTCCTCGAGCAGGGCGGCAAGTTCATCCAAACGATCAAGCACGGGGTGACGATGACGGGAATAGATGCCTCTGTTGTCCGAGCGCCATTGAAAGCGCTCAACAAGGATGACAAGCGTGAACTCGAGCAGGTGGTGCGCGTGCTGAAGCGTACGGTTGCAGAGATCGAGGCGGGGAACTGAATATGGGACTCCTGACAACCGAGGAATACCGTGCGATCGCGGCAGACCTGATCCTGCCAACGGGCGCATTTATCGACGGGCGTTTCCGGCAGTCCGCGTCGGGCAAGACGTTTGAAAGTGTCAATCCGGCGACCGGCGAGACTTTGGCCGAGGTGGCCGCGTGCGGGGCAGAGGACGTGGATCTCGCCGTCGAGAAGGCGCGCGAGGCTTTCGAAGATGGGCGCTGGTCGAAATGTCATCCAACCGAGCGCAAGGATGTTCTGATCCGGCTTGCGAAACTCATGACCCGAAACGCCCGGGAGCTTGCCGTGATGGAAAGTCTCGACGCCGGGAAAACGATCTATGATTGCGAAACCGTGGATGTTCCAGAGACGATCCACTGCCTGAAGTGGCACGCGGAAGCAATTGATAAGATTTACGATTCCGTCTCACCCGCTTCGGATGATCACATTGCCATGGTCGTCCGCGAGCCCATTGGCGTTGTAGGCTTGGTCCTGCCCTGGAACTTTCCGCTCCTGATGTTGGCTTGGAAGATTGGCCCGGCGCTTGCCGCAGGCTGCTCGGTCGTGTTGAAGCCCGCCGAGGAGACCTCGCTGACGGCTCTCAGGGTGGCCGAGCTGGCGATGGAAGCCGGACTGCCGAGGGGTGTGCTCAATATCGTGACGGGGCATGGTCCAGAGGTTGGAGAGCCAATCGGGCGCCACATGGATATCGATATGGTGTCGTTTACGGGCTCCACCGACACCGGAAAGCGGTTTTTGAGATACTCAAGCGAATCCAATGCAAAAGAAATCGTTCTTGAGATGGGTGGCAAGAACCCTGCGATCGTGATGGATGACGCTGAAAACCTCGACCGGGTGGCCGCTCACGTGGTGAATGGAGCTTTTTGGAACATGGGCGAGAACTGCTCGGCATCGTCACGTCTGATCGTGCATGAGGCCGTCCGAGCGCCGCTCTTGGAGCGGATCGAGGCCCACGCGCGCGAGTGGGTTTTGGGCGACCCCCTTGATCCTGAAGTGCGGTTGGGCGCCCTGGTCAGTGCCGCGCATTTCGAGAAAGTCGCCGGGTATCTGAAGTCAGCGCCCGAGGTTCTGTTGGGCGGCAAGGCGGAAGCGGGCTTTGTCGAGGCGACCGTGGTGGCCGTGCCCGGGAACGACCATGCGCTGGCCCAGGAGGAGATTTTCGGGCCGGTCCTTTCCGTCATAACGGTCACGAGCCTGGAGGAAGCGATCGCGATGGCAAACGACACGGACTACGGGCTTTGCGCGTCAATTTTCACGGCGAATACCAAGCGGGCGATTCGCGGTGCGCGAGCGCTCCGCGCTGGCACGGTGACTGTCAACGCATTTGGCGAAGGCGACATCAGCACGCCATTTGGCGGTTGGAAGCAATCGGGCTTTGGCGGGCGTGACAACGGCGTCCACGCCCATGATCAATACACCCAGCTCAAGACCATTTGGATCGATCTCGCCGATGACGCAGACGAGGCCGTCGCATAATGGCGCGCAAGACCCGCCGACTGCCCGCACACCGGGGACCCGCCGCCTGGAGCGAGGTCCTTGGCGCCCAGCCAGCCGCCCTGCCGGCCCTAAGCGAGAATCGCACGGCGGATTTGGTGATCATTGGCGGCGGAATCGCGGGGCTTTCGGCCGCCCGCAGATTTCTGCAGCTTGAACCCGATGCGGCGGTGGTCCTTCTCGAGGCGGGACGATTGGCTGAGGGCGCAGCAGGGCGAAACTCGGGCTTCATGATCGATCTTCCCCATGATCTCGCAAGCGACGACTACGCGGGAGGTGGGAACGATCGGGCGGTGATTGCGCTCAACCGCCATGCCATATCGTTCGCGCGCGAGGCAGTGGCCGAGTACTTGATCGACCCAAGCTTTTTTGAAGAGGCGGGTAAGGTGAACGGCGCGGCGAGCACGGCCGCCGAGACGACTGCTCAAGGCTATGCGCGCCATCTCGAGGCCTTGGGCGAGACCGTGGAACACATGGACGCCCAAGCGATGACCGAGTTGACCGGGAGCACGTACTACCGCTCCGGGCTCTACACGCCTGGGACGGTCCTGGTCCAACCTGCGGGGTACGTACGGGGCTTCGCTGCAGGGCTCGGAAGCCAAATGGCGCTTCATGAGAAAAGCGCGGTCACGGCCCTAGGGCGTGCCGGGCCGGATTGGACGGTTCAAACCGACGCGGCGTCGGTGACATCACCGCGTGTCATTATGGCCACCAACGGTCATTTGGAGAGCTTTGGCTATGCGCGCGGCCGCCTCATACACCTCTTTCTCTTCGCTTCAATGACCGAACCCTTGCAGCCAGGAGCGCTTGCAGGCGCCCCGATCTGGGGCGTGACGCCTGCCGATCCGATGGGTACGACGGTCCGGCGTATCGACGGACGCCAGGGCGGGGACCGGATCGTGGTGCGAAGCGCCGCGGTTCTGCGCTCGGATATGACTGTTCGCCCAGAGGACCTGAGCGCCGCGGCCAACGCGCATCGTGACAAGTTCAACGCTCGGTTCCCCGAACTGACGGACACCGCCATGGCCTATAGCTGGGCGGGCCAGCTCTGTCTGTCCCGGAACGGCGTGTCGGTGATGCGGGAGTTGGACCCCGGTCTCTTTTCGGCCTGCGTTCAAAACGGGCTCGGTTTGACCAAGGGGACACTCACTGGAATTGGCGCGGCCGAGCTCGCTGCGGGGGCGACAAGTGAGGTGACCCGAGCGCTCTCGGCAGAGAAACGCCCAAAGCTCTTGCCACCTCAGCCGTTCCGCGACTTGGTGGGAAATGCCATCCTCCGGAGGAAGGAACGGCAAGCGGCAGCCGAGTAGCAGCGCTTACCTGCGGCTGATCCGCGCTGTCGGATTCAACCCGTGCAATGATCTCCGTCACTGGCTAGGCTCGGCAAGTCTCCTACCGGGGAGGACGGTGGAGATGCGTATGTGGGCGTCGCTGATCAGTGACACCCACAAGTGTTTTCGTCCCATCTCGTTGTTCAAAGAAATCTGGAGGAGACCTATGCTTGACACCACAAGTGAGACCGAGACGCAGTCGTTTCTCGATGCGTTTGGCAGGGCGCTTGAAGCGGAGGACATTGAAGCCGCCACGGCGCTTTTTCAGGAGGAGTGCTACTGGCGTGACCTTGTGAGCTTCACTTGGAACATCAAGACAGTGGAGGGGCGCGACGGCGTGGCCGACATGCTTCGCCACCAGCTTTCAACGACACGGCCGACGGGCTGGCGGATTGCGCAGGGCGAGGTGCCGTCGGAAGAGGGCGGCGTGATTACAGCCTGGATCGAGTTCGAAACGCAAGTTGCCCGGGGCTACGGGCTTGTTCGACTGAAAGATGGTCTCGTCTGGACGCTTCTGACCACCATGGTCGAATTGAAGGGCTTTGAGGAACCCAAAGGATCTGCGCGGCCCCTTGGTGCAAAGCATGGCGCCGGAAAGAACCGGACGACCTGGGCCGAGGAACGCGCGGCCGAAGAAGCGGATCTGGGCACAAAGACCCAGCCTTACTGCGTGATCATCGGGGGTGGACAAGGCGGGATTGCTCTCGGCGCACGGCTTAGGCAGTTGGGTGTGCCGACGATCATCGTCGAGAAGAACGACCGGCCAGGCGATAGCTGGCGAAACCGCTATAAGTCGCTCTGCCTGCACGACCCGATCTGGTACGACCACCTTCCCTACATCAAATTCCCGGAGAACTGGCCTGTCTTTAGCCCCAAAGACAAGATCGGTGACTGGCTTGAGATGTACACCAAGGTCATGGAACTGACCTACTGGTGTCGCAGTACTGCAAAGTCGGCTTCCTATGACGAAGCTTCGGGCGCGTGGACTGTTGTGGTCGATCGTGATGGCGAAGAGGTAGTGCTCCGACCGAAGCAGCTTGTGATGGCAACGGGCATGTCGGGGAAGGCGAATGTACCGGAGTTTCCGGGAGCAGACAGCTTCAAGGGTGACCAGCACCATTCCTCAAAGCATCCCGGTCCAGACGCCTACAAGGGCAAGAAGGCGGTTGTTGTCGGTTCGAACAATTCGGCCCACGACATTGCCGCCGCCCTCTGGGAAAACGACGTGGACGTTACGATGGTTCAGCGATCGTCCACCCATATCGTCCGTTCGGACACGCTGATGGATGTGGGGCTTGGCGCGCTTTACTCGGAAGAAGCGGTTGCAGCGGGCGTAACGACCGAAAAGGCGGACCTGATCTTCGCGTCGCTTCCGTATCGCATCCTCCATGAGTTCCAAATCCCCGCCTACGCCGAGATGAAGAAGCGCGACGCTGAATTCTACGACGGTCTCGAGAAGGCAGGCTTTTGGCTTGACTGGGGTGACGACGACAGCGGGCTTTTCATGAAATATCTCCGCCGAGGCTCGGGATATTACATCGATATCGGCGCAAGCCAATTGATCATCGATGGTGAGATCAAGCTCAAGCGCGGACAGGTCACAGCGCTAGATGCAGATGGTGTCGTTCTTGACGACGGCAGCCACCTGGATGCCGACGTGATCATCTATGCCACGGGATACGGGTCCATGAATGGCTGGGTCGCTGATCTTATGGGACAGGAGATGGCGGACAAGGTGGGCAAGGTTTGGGGCTTGGGGTCGGACACCACGAAGGACCCTGGACCTTGGGAAGGCGAGCAGCGGAACATGTGGAAGCCGACCCAGCAGGAAGCGCTCTGGTTCCATGGTGGAAACCTCCATCAGTCACGGCATTACTCCCAGTTTCTGTCCTTGCAGATTAAGGCGCGCATGGAGGGGGTCCCGACGCCGGTCTATGGACGTCAGGTGTCGCATCACCTGGCCTAGGGCGGCTGCCAACGATGGCGGGAATTAGGGAAGGCTCAGCTTGGCCATCCGGCCGCCATCGACCGTGTAGATCTGCCCGGTGACGAAGCCGCTCTCCTCGGCCGCCAGGAAGGCCACCAGGGCAGCGACTTCATCTGGCTGCCCAGTCCGGCCCACGGGGTGGATCCCGCCGAGACCTTCGCGAAATGCCCCCGGATCGGGCATCGTCTCGACCCAGGCTGTGTTGAGATCGGTGTCGATCCATCCGGGGGCCACTGCGTTGCAGCGGATGCCGTCCCGACCATGGTCAACGGCAACCGCGCGCGTCAGCCCATGGAGACCAGCCTTTGACGCGCAATAGGCCGCGTGGGTCGGGTTTGCGCCCAGCCCCTCCACCGAGCCGATATTCACGATCGCGCCCCGTGACCGGCGGAGATGGGGAAGGGCCGCACGGATCATCAAAAAGGGCGCGGTCAGGTTTACATGAAGCGTGCGCTCCCAATCGTCCAGGCTCATCTCCTCGACCATGGCTTCCTGCATCATGCCGGCGTTGTTCACCAACACGTCCAGGCGGCCCGCGAGACCAATCACGGTCCGGACAATGCTCTCGGGCGCTTCGGGATCCGTGAGATCGGCGGGAATGAACTCGCGTTCGGGGTCGCTTTTCCTCTGCGCGGTGACCACGCGAGCGCCTTCGGCCTCGAGGCGGCGCGCGATGGCCAGGCCGATACCGCTTCGGCCCCCTGTCACAAGTGCCACTTTGTCCTCGAACCGTGTCATCCCACGGGTTTCCCACCATTGACTTCAATCAGCGCCCCGCAAATGTAGCGTGCGTCGTCCGAGGCAAGGAACGCCACCACATCGGCGATATCCTCCGGTTGCGCAATTCGGCCCAAGGGCACGGTGGTGTTCAACGTGCTTATTGCCGTCTCGGGGTCGAGGTCACGGATTTCGAAGCCCGAGCGGATCATTGGCGTATCCACCTCGTTTGGGCAGACGGCATTTACGCGGATCCCGTCGCCGGCGTGGTCGCGGCCCAAACACTGGGTCAAGGACGCGACTGCGGCCTTTGACATGATGTAGAGCGGGTGATCCGGCCCTGGATGGACGCCCCAGCAAGAGGACATATTGATGATCGCGCTGTTTTTGGTCATCCGCGGGATCGCGGCGCGGCAGAGGCGGAACGGAGCCTCCACATTGAGCGCCATTGTGCGACGGTAGTCCTCATCGGACGTCTCGGTGATCTTCCCGCGGGTGATGAGCCCGGCATTGTTGACCAGGATGTCGAGATCGCCGCCGAGGCGGCGGGACGCTTCCGCCGGGAGAGCGTCCGCGAAGTTAGGATCGGTGAGGTCGCCATTGATGTCTGCCTGCTTTCGATCGGTGCCGAGGACCGTGGCGCCCTCGGCTCGAAGTCTTGCGACGATGGCCTTGCCGATGCCGCCGCGCGCGCCGGTGACCAGAGCGCGCCTGTCCTTCAAGCGCAGCACGTCGATCCCGTGTGGAAAACATGGCAGCAACGGCGACGCAGGGGCTCCGCCCCTCGGCCCGGTCCGGGCCTCACCCCGGGATATTTCCAAAGAGAAGAAGGGGATGCCGGGGAGATGGATCGATCGGTCATGCGCTCAATGGTCTTGGTTTAAGGCATCCATTGCCGGGATGTCGCGTTCGCGCCGCGCGATATAGTCGAGAAGCGCGTCGTTTACCCCTGCCTCGAGCGTCGGTTCTTCATAGGCGGCAAGCAACTTTTTTGCATGTGCGAGGGCGCGCGCGGTGATTTCGACGGATCCTTCGGCCATCCACTGTTCGATCGAGTTGTTGTCGAAGAGCTCGGGCATGAAATAGGCTGTCTGGAAGTGGTCCTGAGTATGCGGATGCCCAAGGTAGTGCCCTCCCGGACCCACATCGGGGACCGCCGCAAGGGCCGCGTCGAAGTCGCCCCATTTCACCCCCTCCGCCATGCGATAACCCATCGCACATTGCTCGGCATCAACGATGAATTTCGCGACCGAACAATGCATTCCCGCCTCGTTCCAGCCCGCCGAATGCCAGATGTAGTGCGCGCCTGCATGGAGAACCGCCGAGAGCGTGGTTGCGCTTTCATAGCCGGCTTGGGCATCGAAGGTCTTTGCCCCTCCAAGCGTGTTCGAGGTGCGCCATGGCACGCGGTAGTGCCGCGCCAATTGTCCGATCATGAAGTTCATCAGACTGATTTCTGGCGTTCCGGCCATTGGCGCGCCGGACTTCATCGAGACGGTCGAAAGGTAGTGGCCATAGATGGCGGGTGCCCCTTTGCGGATCACCTGGGTATAGGCGAGCGCCGAAAGCGCCTCGGCATTGAGTTGCGCCACCGTGGCGGGGACCGACGCGGGCGTGTTTGCCCCGCCCAAGACGAAAGGTGAGCAGAGAACCGGCTGGTTGGCGCGCGTGAAGGCGCGCATCGCACCAAGCATGGTCTCGTCCCAGACCAGGGGTGAGTTTCCGTTGCAATTGCCAGTAACCACCGGATGCGTTTCCAGGTAGTCGGCTCCAAAGAGGATCCGGCACATCTCGATCACGTCCTCGGCGTTTCTGGGGCTCGTGGTCATACCCATGAACGTCTTGTCGGAGTATCTCATCGAGGAATAGGTGATCCTTAGGTGCCGCTGACTGATCGGATGGTCGAACGGTTCCACGATGTGATGGGCACTCGAGTGAAGCGCGGGCAACATGTGGCTCAGCTTGTGAAACATCGCCAGGTCATCGAGCGTGGGGTTGCGGCGTTGGTCCTCGAGGTCACGCAGGTAGGGCGCGCCCGTCATTGGCACAAAGATCGAAGCGGTTCCGCCAAGCGCGACGTTTTTCTTGGGGTCCCGAGCGTGGTACACGAAGTGCTCTGGGATCGATGCGATGAGCGCGCGCACCAATCCCCGGTCGAGATAGACACGTTCCCCGTTGACCTTGGCGCCCGCATCGGCCCAGTCCCGAAGCGCGACGGGGTCCCGGAAGACGACGCCCACATTCTCCAGAATATCCATCGATGCCGCATCGATGCGTTCGACCTGAGCACCGTCCATGACCTCGCATAAAGGCAGGGCGCGATTGAGCCCGGGCAGCATGGTGATGTCGGTCGCTGTTCGCAACGCCCTCCGCGACGCCCGGCCGCCAGCGCGCCCCAGAGGTCGCTTCAATTCGGTGGTCATCGCCCAATCTCCCTTCACTTGAATAGTGTAACTGCCTAGGCGGTTTCACGTCTTGCTGTTTCCGGTATTCACGTGTCGAAACGCGACCGTTGCCTGGGTTGAGACCGATTGAAACGCCGATCCTTGAGTGTTGCCGATCGGATTCCATTCCTGCCATGTTGTCGCCCGGGTCTTTTCGCAAGGCCCGCTCATTTGGCATAGGGAAGGGGCGCATGTACGTGAAAACCGGGAGTTGACGGGTGAAGGACCGGAGGATGCATCGGGCAGGCACAGGATTTGTTGCGTCGCGATTGGCGCCTGCCGCCAGTGCGATCGCCTGCGCCATCCCAGCGCTCCTGGCCCTTTGGTTCTTCGGTATCGTCGCCTTGGGTCTTCTCGTTGCGCTAAGCCTTGCCGCCAGTGGCGTGGCGCAGCGCATCCGATCTAGCCGCGGGCCCGCGTTCCGGCTCTCGTGACAGGGCGGCCCGAAGCCGCGGAGCTAGGGCTTCGCCGCTCGGTACTCGCTTTCGCAGCCGTAGGATTGGCGGCCACAGTCGTCCATGTGAGCATAGGACTGGTCCTCGTTAGACTCGGCTACGCGAGCCCGTTCTGGGCCAATTTCATCGCGTTCACCGCCGCTTTTAGCGTGTCTTATTTCGGGCACCGACGCTGGAGCTTCGCGTCACGATCGACACATCGCCGATCACTTCCGAGATTTTTTTCCGTTGCGCTGATCGCCCTCGCGCTCAACCAAGTCCTCGTTCACGTTCTGGTTGGAAGGCTTGGCATCTCCTATCCTTACACCTTGCTTGTCCTAGTGACGTTGGTGCCGGCCCTGACATACAGCCTGTCGCGTTTCTGGGCATTTCGGGAGGGCGGATCGTGACGGTACCCATGCTGTCTTTGGTCGTGCCAATGCTCAACGAGGCCGAGATGGTGCCAATCCTAAAGGAGCGGCTCACGGAGGTCATGGGGGAGATTGGCGAGACCTACGAGATCATCTGCGTCAACGACGGCAGCCGTGATGGGACAGCCGACTTACTGGATGCCGCCCATGAGGCGGATGGGCGCATAAAGGTCCTGCACCTAAGCCGGAACTTTGGCAAGGAGATTGCGCTCACGGCCGGGATCGACCACGCGCAGGGTGCTGCGGTCATTGCGATTGACGCGGATCTCCAGGATCCCCCCGAGCTCATTTCAGAGTTCGTGCGGCTTTGGCGCGCGGGCCATGAGGTAGTATACGGCCAGCGAAACGAACGGCGCACCGACACCGCCCTTAAGCGCATGACGGCGAATGCGTTCTACCGGGTAATGGGACGGCTTGCGCGCGTGGACATCCCTGCGGGGGCAGGCGACTTTAGGCTAATGGACCGAAAGGTCGTCGATGCGCTCGGTCAGCTCCGCGAGCGAAACCGCTTTATGAAGGGGCTATTCTCCTGGGTTGGCTACCGACAGATCGCGGTGCCCTATCGACGCCCACGCCGTGCGGCGGGCAGGACAAAGTTCAGCTATTGGGGCCTATGGAACTTCGCACTCGACGGGATCACGAGCCAAAGCACGGTACCGCTGCGCGTGGCGGGGTACTTAGGTTTTGTCGTGGCCGTAATTTCCGTCATATATGCGAGCTTTCTCGTGATCCGCACACTTGTTTACGGGTCGGACGTGCCTGGCTATGCCTCGACCATCGTGGCGGTCTTGTTCCTGGGCGGTGTGCAGCTCATCGTTTTGGGCGTGATCGGTGAGTATCTGGCGCGGATCTTCGAAGAGACAAAGCAAAGGCCACTGTATCTCGTTCAAGCTTCGCGGGGCTTCGACGCAGCTGTCAGCGCGTCGACGCCCAAGACGCGCACCTAGCTCGGCCCAGATGCAAGCGGCCCCCGAACGATCACTCTCCGGCCTTCAACTCGGTTACATTCGCGGGCCGACAATTGAGCGGCGTACCCATTTTCGGCAAAAGCCTGTCCAGTTCCATCGACGAACGCACTTCGATATCGTCAAAATGGGCCGCGAGCCAGCCATCAGCAGCACGGCGACCAACATCACGAAGGTGCGTCAGAAACGCCCACTCGGCATTGAGCTTGGAGGAGGCGTCGAGGGCCAGCATCTCTGCCTCGCCGTCGATCATATGAAGGCGCATATGCCGAAAGTCTTTGGCCGACAGTTTGCCCTCGTCCAGCAGCCTATCGATCAGGTTGATTGTCCAGAGTTCCTGGAGCAGTGACGAGTTGAACGTGATCTCATTGACGCGGTTTAGGATCTCCCGCGCGGTGTTTGGCGTGCCGGGACGATGCATCGGATTTATCTGTACAATCAGGATGTCGGCTGAGGGCGAATGCTCGATGAAGGGAAACAGCACCGGATTTCCCATGTATCCGCCGTCCCAATAGGGGCAACCGTCGATTTCGACGGCCTTGAACATGAACGGAAGGCAGGCCGATGCCATGATCACGTCGTAGGTTATCTCTGCGCGTCGAAACACCCGGACCTGGCCCGACTGAACGTTGGTGGCAGACAGGAAAATCTCCATATCATGCTCGCCCGCGATCTTGCTCAGATCTACGAAATCCTCGACCAAATCGCGCAGCGGGTTGTAGTCGAAGATGTTTAGGTCGTAGGGGGAGGTCATCCGACTCATCATGTCGAACCAGAGATAAGCGGGCGAGTTGTCCAGGGACCAGTTGCCATGGACAATGTTGAGGGGCGTACGTTTGATGGGGCTAAGGGCGCCGGCTTGCGAAACGCGCCACCAGAACTCGTGAAGCGCTTCGCGGGCGCCGGTCGCTCCGCCTTCGTACATGCCCTGGGCCGCGACCACGGCGTTCATGGCCCCCGCGGAGGTACCCGAGAGCGCCTCGACCCATAAAGGGTCTTCCTCGAAAAGCCGGTCGAGCACCCCCCACGTGAAGGCCCCGTGGGCACCACCGCCTTGGAGTGCCAGGTTTATTGCCTTTAGGTGATGGGCGCCGCGGCCCTTGCCCTTAGCCATATCAGAACGCCCCCTCGAGCAGGCCTTTTAACTGTCTGATAGCGTGTTCTGACCCAAAACCCCAATCAAATGCGCGCGGCTGACGGAGCGCA
>JBCCKB010000073.1:0-11596 GCA_039027595.1 Pseudomonadota bacterium
CCTATGCCCTGTAAGCCGGTACGCCTTTGAAAACGAGTAGAGTTGGATCAGCGTATCATCCCAATCGGAGTCGGCGAACAATCGGTGGGGCGCGCCGGTCTGCGAATGGAAATCGCGGTAGGTCTCATCGACAATGAGCGCGACCCCCTGCGCGCGCGCCAGATCGCGGAACCCGTCAATGACGTCAGCGGGATATTCTGCGCCACCCGGGTTATTGGGTGAAATCAAAGCAATAGCGGCGGTTTTTGCAGTAATCAGGCGAGACGCTTCGTCGGGGTCCGGGATCAACCCGGGCCCGGTCGGCAGGGGAACGGCAACTTGCGCGCCCATGTCGAGCGCCATTTTATGGTTGAAGTACCAGGGTGTGGGCAGGATCACTTCATCGCCGGGTCCCGCAAGCGTGGCGAGTACGGCGCAAAATGCTTCGTTGCATCCCGCCGTGATCGCGACCTGCTCGGCGTGGATCTCACCACCGTAGGCCTTGCGCCACTGCGATGCGATCTCGGATCGCAACGCCGGCAGACCCAGCACCGGACCGTATAGATGCGCGGTTGGATCTGACAGCAACGTTTCCGCCATTGCCCGGCGCAATGGCTCGGGGGGAGGGTCGACCGGAGCGGCTTGAGACAGGTTCAGAAGCTCCAAGCCCTCGGGTGGCGCGGCCTCAAGCGCCCATCGCCGCGCTTCCATGACCGGCGGCGCGAAGGTCGCTGCCATGTGCGGATTAAGCCGGGGCGTCACGGCAAGCGTCTCACGTCCCGCCCCGATAAGGTTCCACATATTGAAGTGCCATGTCCCAGGGAAAGAAGATCCACGTATCCTGGCTAACTTCCGTGATGAACGTATCCACCATGCCCCGTCCCTTCGGCTTGGCATAGACGGTCGCCACATGGGCTTGGGGCATCAGTGAGCGCACAACTTCAAGGGTCTTGCCGGTATCCACGAGGTCGTCGACGATCAGAATGCCGGACCCATTGCCCACCAGATCCATATCCGGGGTCTTGATCACCTTGGGCGCAGACTGTGTTTGGTGGTCGTAGCTCTTGATGCTGATGGTATCGACGGTGCGAATATCCAGCTCCCGGCTTACGATCATCGCTGGCGCCATGCCGCCCCGGGTGATCGCCACCACTGCCCTCCAGCTCCCGGAGCCCGGGCCCTGACCGTCAAGGCGCCAGGCTAGGGCGCGGGCGTCGCGGTGTATTTGGTCCCAACTTACATGAAAGCCTTTTTCATGCGGCAAACGTTCGGCCATCTCGCGCTCCTAAACCGTGGAGATGTCGGGGGCGTCTGCGGCCTTCATCCCCACCGCGTGATAGCCTGCATCCACATGGACCACCTCGCCCGTTACCCCAGCACCGAGGTCCGACAGCAGGTAGAGCGCAGAGCCACCAACATCATCAATCGTGACGTTCCGCCGCAACGGAGAATTCAGCTCGTTCCACTTCATGATGTAGCGGAAGTCACCAATCCCGCTGGCGGCCAGCGTCTTGATGGGACCGGCCGAGATTGCGTTACAGCGGACGCCATCCTTTCCAAGATCCTCGGCAATGTAGCGCACCGAGGCCTCAAGCGCGGCCTTCGCGAGCCCCATTACATTGTAGTGGGGCATCACTTTTTCAGACCCGTAATACGTCAGTGTAAGCAGGCTACCCCCCGACGCCATCATCCGCGCCGCGCGTTGCGCAACGGCAGTAAATGAGTACACCGAAATATCCATGGACATTAGGAAGTTGTCGCGTGTCGTGTCGACATAGCGGCCGCGCAGTTCCGATTTGTCCGAAAACCCGATCGCGTGGACCGCGAAGTCGAGGGAGTCCCAGCGCTCGCCCAAGCCCGAAAACAGCGAATCAAGTGAGGCCTCGTCAGCAACATCGCAGGGGAGAACAATGTCGGAGCCAAGCTGGGCGGCCAAGGGGTCGACCCGTTTTTTCAATGCGTCACCTTGGTAGGAAAACGCAAGCTCGGCGCCGGCGTCCGACAGGGCGCGGGCGATTCCCCACGCAATCGACTTGTCATTCGCAAGGCCCATGATCAAACCCCGCTTACCCGCCATGAGGTTGGTTTTCATCGACCCTCTCTTGACCTTCCCGTCCCGGTCCGGCTCGCATAGGCCATTAGACGTTACGTATCAAGCGGCTCGGGGGCTTGCCTCTAGCCGCGTCATGGCCTACCGAGCAATGTCTTGGGACGGTGTGTGTGTGCGGGATGAGCGATATCCGATGACGAGCAGAACTGGAATTTTTGCCGGCGATGATCCCGTGCGTCTGGCCGAAGCCTGGCTCGCGGAGGCCACCAAAACCGAGCCCAATGACCCGAATGCAATGCAACTTGCAACGGTCGATGGCGACGGCATGCCAAATGTCCGGACGGTCCTTCTCAAGGATATCGAGGCGGATGCCTTCGTCTTTTACACCAACTATGGTTCCGCAAAAGGGCGCGAGCTCGTTGGCGCGGGCAAAGCCGCGTTTGTGCTACATTGGAAGACGTTGCGGCGGCAGGTTCGTGTGCGAGGACACGTTACCAAGGAAGACGGCGAGAAGGCGGACGCCTACTTCCATTCCCGGCCTCTTGAAAGCCGGATCGGGGCATGGGCATCGCGCCAATCCGAGGCGCTAAAGTCGCGGGAAGCGCTTATGGCGGAAGTTGCTCGTCAAGGTGTCAAGCGAGGGACCAATCCCGACCGGCCAGAGCATTGGGGAGGGTTTCGCATTCAACCTTTGGAGATGGAGTTCTGGGCAGACGGCAACTTTAGGCTGCATGACAGGTTCCGATGGGTCCGAGAAGACCTAGCGTCCGAGTGGTTCGTGTGTCGACTCCACCCCTGACATTCACGAAGCGCGAATGGATAGCAGCAACTTTTTGCCGGATTTTCCTTGCAAAATGAAGGAAAGTTGACGCTAACTGGCAAAAATAAGCCCATGAAGGGCAGGGGACGTAGTACTTGGATATGAATGACCAGCACGATCGCGGCAAAACGGTCCTAGGTAGGGTTAAGTGGTTCGATCCCTCCAAGGGTTTCGGTTTTGTCGTGGCAGATGAGGGAGGACCTGACATCCTCCTGCATGCCAACGTGCTGCGCAACTTTGGCCAGAGTTCCGTGGCCGATGCAGCTGGCATCACAATCGTTGTCCAGCAGACCGCTCGCGGCATTCAGGCCGTGGAGGTTCTCAACATTGAACCACCCGTGGGCGACACGACCATTCGGCGCCCGATCGACCCAAAGGTCACCGCAATCAGCGAAGAGGTGGACATATCGCTTCCGCGGGTTCCGGGGAGGGTAAAGTGGTTCGATAAGTCCAAGGGGTTCGGGTTTGCCAACGTGTTCGGCAAACCGGAAGACGTGTTCCTACATATAGAGGTCCTAAGGCGTTCTGGCCTTGCTGATCTCCAGCCGGGTGAAGCCGTGACACTTCGCGTTGTCGATGGCGCGCGCGGTAGGATGGCCGTCCAAGTTACGAGCTGGGAATCGGCGCTTAGAGACGACGAGTGACACAGCTCGCCTGCGCGGTTGCCCTTTCGCTTTTGGCAGCAACGACGGCCTTTGCCGAGTGTAGAGATGACGCCGTGGAACTGCGTGGTGAGTTTGGGACGGCACGGTTTCGCGTTGACGTCGCGGATGATGCAGCCGAGCGCAGCCAGGGCCTGATGAATGTGCCTAAGATGGCGGCATCAAAGGGCATGCTGTTTCTCTATGACAGACCTCAGCGCGCGACATTTTGGATGCGCAATACGTTGATCCCCCTGGACATGATCTTCATGGACCCGACAGGGACCATCACCCATATCCACAGAAACGCCGTGCCGCTTGACGAAACCACAATCGATGGGGGGCCCGGGGTCCTTGCCGTGCTGGAGATCAATGGGGGTTTTGCTTCGCGCATTGGGATCGATGTGGGCGATGAGTTGCGCCATCCCGGTCTCGACCAGTTGAGTGCGGCCTGGCCTTGCGACTAGGGGCTTCCCTCCCGGTGTCAGCGGCGCTAGAACGCTGCTGGTCGGGGCGTGGCGCAGTCTGGTAGCGCACCTGTTTTGGGTACAGGGGGTCGTGAGTTCGAATCTCGCCGCCCCGACCACTCTCAAAAAAGAGCCATGCGGTAAGTCCTGCCCGCCCGTTTGGGGCGAGTTCTCCCCTTTTTTGGCGGGTTGCGGTTGAGTCAGACATCTGGAAGCCGCGAGCGGCCTAAAGTGGCTAAAAAAGTCAACAATTATTGACGCACTACGCTGTCAACGCTCCAATTTATGTCGCTGCTGGAGCGGCTTACGCCAGAGAGCTCTGATTCTTCTTTTCGGCGATCAACGCAAGAAATTGTGGTAGTCCGCAGAGGTAATACAGAATTTTGTGACCAAACGTGCATTTTGCGGTTGACCGCAGGGTGTCCCCTACGTCAGTTTGTGGAAGCTGGCGGGGCAACCACAATATCTAGTGGTCGCTGGTCACGCGGGACACGACTTCCAGAGCGGCTACCCCAGCCAACCCCACACCACCCAAACGGGTGGCTTTGGATCTTTGCTCCGCATGGCTCGCCTCGTCAGCACGAGGCGAAGCATAGAGGATCCGGCGCAAAGCTCGGGCCTCGCGGAAAGGTACACGGGTCATTGTAGATGAAAATAGAACGCGCCTTCACCCAGCCCAACACGGATCCCTACGCGGATGTGGAGTTCACGACCACGGTGTCGGAAATCCGAAATCCAGATGGCACGGTCGTGTTTCGGCTTGATGCCGTTGAAGTTCCGAGCCGCTGGAGCCAGGTTGCGTCCGACGTCATCGCGCAGAAATACTTCCGCAAGGCAGGTGTGCCGTCGCGGCGGAAGCGTGTCCGCGAGAAGGGTGTACCCCAGTTCCTATGGCGCTCGGTGGCCGATGAGGCTGCATTGGCCGACCTCCCTGAGGACGCGCGATATGTCGGAGAAACGTCCTCTAAGCAGGTGTTCGACAGGCTAGCAGGGGCCTGGACCTACTGGGGCTGGAAGGGCGGTTACTTCTCGTCGGAAGAAGATGCCCGGGCCTATTTCGACGAAATGCGGCACATGCTGGCGACCCAGCGCGCCGCGCCGAACTCGCCCCAGTGGTTCAATACCGGGCTTCACTGGGCCTATGGCATCGACGGGCCGAGCCAGGGCCACCACTATGTCGACCACAAGACCGGCAAGCTGACAAAATCGGCCTCGGCCTACGAGCACCCGCAACCGCACGCGTGCTTTATCCAATCCTGCGCCGACGACCTGGTAAATGACGGCGGCATCATGGACCTCTGGGTCCGCGAGGCGCGGCTCTTCAAGTATGGCTCGGGCACCGGCACGAACTTCAGTCACCTCCGGGGCGAGGGCGAGCGGCTTTCTGGCGGCGGCAAATCCAGCGGTTTGATGGGCTTTCTGAAGATCGGCGACCGGGCAGCCGGTGCCATCAAGTCGGGCGGCACCACGCGGCGCGCGGCCAAGATGGTCATTGTCGACGCCGATCACCCCGATATCGAGGACTTCATCGACTGGAAGGTGAAGGAAGAACAGAAGGTGGCCTCCTTGGTCGCCGGCTCCAAGATGCACGAGAAGATGCTGAACGGTATCTTCGATGCGATCCGCCGCTGGGACGGTGAAGCGGACGCGGCCTTCGATCCCGCATTGAACGACGGGCTCAAGGCCGCAATCCGCGAGGCCAAGAAGGTCTCGATCCCCGAAACCTATGTCAAACGCGTGCTCGACTACGCCCGCCAGGGCTATGAGGCGATTGAATTCCCGACCTACGACACCGATTGGGATTCGGAGGCCTACAGCTCGGTCTCGGGCCAGAACTCAAACAATTCTATCCGGGTGACCGACGGGTTCCTTGAGGCCGTGCGGACGGGAGGCAAATGGGATCTGGTCAACCGCGTCGACGGGAAGGTGGCCAAGACGCTGGATGCCCGCGAACTTTGGGAAAAGGTCGGGCACGCCGCTTGGGCTTGCGCGGATCCCGGCATCCAGTTCCACGACACCGTAAATGCCTGGCACACATGCCCGGAGGATGGGCCGATCCGGGGCTCGAACCCCTGCTCGGAATACATGTTCCTCGACGACACGGCGTGCAACCTCGCGTCCATGAACCTCCTCACCTTCCTTAAGGACGGGGAGTTCCAGGCGGCCGACTACATGCACGCCACGCGGCTATGGACGCTGACGCTCGAGATCTCCGTGATGATGGCGCAGTTTCCATCCAAGGAAATCGCGCAGCTCTCCTACGAGTTCAGAACGCTGGGCCTTGGTTACGCCAATATCGGCGGGCTCCTGATGAATCTCGGGATCAGCTACGATAGCATCGAAGGCCGGGCTCTCGCTGGCGCGCTCACGGCGATCATGACGGGAGTGGCCTATGCCACGTCGGCTGAAATCGCAGGCGAGTTGGGGGCATTTCCCGGCTATGAGCGTAACGCCCAGCACATGTTGCGCGTTATTCGCAATCATCGCCGCGCCGCCCATGGCGATGCAAAGGGCTACGAGGCGATGAACGTGCTTCCGGTGCCCCTCGATGCGCCGAACTGCCCCGATCCCCGCCTGGTGGAGCTTGCCCGCTCGGCCTGGGACGAGGCGCTCGCCTTGGGCGAGGCAAACGGATACCGCAACGCGCAGGCCACCGTGATCGCGCCCACCGGCACGATCGGCCTTGTCATGGATTGTGATACGACCGGGATCGAGCCCGACTTCGCGCTCGTGAAGTTCAAGAAGTTGGCCGGCGGCGGCTACTTCAAGATCATCAACCGGTCGGTGCCGGCGGCGTTGGAGACCCTTGGCTATGCATCTCCCCAGGTCGAGGACATTATCTCCTACGCCGTCGGTCACGGAACGCTCGAGGGCGCGCCACATATCGACCACGCGTCGCTCGTCGGTCACGGGTTCGGCGCTGCCGAAATCGACAAGATTGAAGCAGCTCTCCCGCAAGCCTTCGACATTCGCTTTGTGTTCAACCAGTGGACGTTGGGCGCAGAGTTCTGCACCGGTGTCCTAGGGATCCCCGCCGAGAAGCTCGCAGATCCGGCCTTTGATCTTCTGAAGCACCTGGGTTTCTCGAAGACCGAAATCGATGCGGCCAATGATCATGTGTGCGGCACCATGACCCTTGAAGGGGCGCCGCACCTCAAGGCCGAGCATCTCCCGGTTTTTGACTGCGCCAATCCTTGTGGGAAGAAAGGCAAGCGGTTCCTCTCGGTCGAAAGCCACATCCACATGATGGCTGCCGCTCAGTCCTTCATCTCCGGCGCGATCTCGAAAACCATCAACATGGCGAACCACGCAACTATCGAGGACTGCCAAAAAGCCTACGAACTCTCGCATTCCCTGGGCGTGAAGGCGAACGCGCTCTACCGCGACGGCTCAAAGCTCTCGCAGCCCCTGGCGGCCGCCCTTGTCGAAGATGACGACGATGCGATGGACGTCCTCGAAACCGGCACACCCACGGAAAAAGCCCAGGTCCTCGCGGAGAAAATCGTCGAGAAAGTCGTGATCAAGGAGATGGTGCGCAGCCATCGCGAGAAGCTCCCCGATCGACGGCGCGGCTATACTCAAAAGGCCACGGTTGGAGGGCATAAAGTATACCTTCGCACGGGCGAGTATACCGACGGCTCCTTGGGCGAGATCTTCATCGACATGCACAAGGAAGGCGCGGGCTTCCGCGCGATGATGAACAACTTCGCGATCGCGGTCTCCATCGGCCTCCAATATGGTGTGCCGCTTGACCGTTTCGTCGATCAGTTCACCTTCACCCGATTTGAACCGGCGGGGATGGTTCAAGGCAACGAGACAATCAAGAACGCCACCTCGATCCTCGACTACATCTTTCGGGAACTCGCGGTCAGCTATCTCGACCGGACCGATCTGGCCCATGTCAAACCCGAAGGAGAGACGTTCGATGATCTCGGCAGGGGGGAAGAAGAGGGCACTCGGAACTTCACAGAAGTTCCCGGAGCCGTGGGCTCGTCACCGCTCGAGGTCCTCAAGCAAGTGGCCTCGACGGGCTATCTTCGCAAACGTGTCCCGCAGGAACTCGTGGTGCTCAAAGGAGGCGCGGACGCAGCGGCTGCCTTCGATAGCTCGGCGGGCTTCACATCGATTGTCGCAAGCAGCGAGGCTGGTCTGACCAGCGCCATGGCAATCGATGCCTCAACCAAGGCACGGATGCAGGGCTACGAAGGAGACCCTTGTGCCGAGTGCGGCAACTATACGCTTGTCCGCAATGGGACCTGCCTGAAGTGCAACACATGCGGGGGCACGTCGGGATGCAGCTAAGGGGTCGGATCGAGGGCCCTTGCGGCGCAATCGACTGCGCGGTCGATCTCGCTCCGACCAAACTGGAAGGCTACGCGCTTGAAGGCAGGGCGCGCATTCCACAGAGCCTTCTGAAGGAATTCGGCGAGAACCCCAACGGGTTCCGGTTCCGCGCCGAAGACGGACGCAGACTCGAGCAGTTCGCAAGCCCGTTCTACTTCGGCGCGCCGATGGAATGCCTCCAAGGCGAGCTGGTCATCCGGGTCGTAGAGGCGGACGTCATCAAACAGGGTGGGGCGGCACGTTAGCCCACCCACCCTCACCCGGGGCGGGTGCGCTCGCCCTGAACGCGGATCAGGCCGCAGGCAGAAACCGGGCGGTACAGACATGAGCCTGATCAGCGAAACTGGGGTCCCTCTCGAGGGGCCCCTTCTTCTTTCTTGGGCCTGCGTCGACCATATGCAGGATATGGAAAGGATGACGCCCCGGTTCTTGGTGATCTCAGCACTGCTTGGTGTCGCGGTCATCTCATTTGTGACGAACGCCAAATCCTGGGCCGATCAGATTGTGTTGTTTTCGTACTATCCGATGATCTCCAGGGGTGATCTCCTGTCTCCGCTCAAGCTCTTTTCGCCGCTTCTCGTCTGCGTCTTGGTGCTCGGCGCGATCGTCGTTGCGCTTTTGGGCCGTGGTCAGGAGCCACGTTGAATCTACCTGGGCCTTATCGTCGCGCTACTCGCGCTTGTTCCTCTTCCTTGGGTGTGGATTGACTCCAACCATAAGGAGCGGCTGGTCGTGGGGGCGTCGACATACGATGTCCCATGGAAGTATCGCCCGTTCGGTTGGACACGCTATAGCGGAGTCCAGTTCCTAGCAATCGCCATTACTACTTCAGAGATGCACCCGCCCGCCGCAGACCTGGACCTGGAGATCGTTTGGGTTGGTGTTGCGACGGACTTTGAAGATACCGGGCCTCTCGAGCGGCGGACTGCTTCGGGCGGCTGTGCCGTCGATCCGTTGCGCTTCCATTGTCAGTGGCTGGACGAGGAGAGGGTTCTCTCCCTATCGGGACCCGAAGCCCATATGCCGTCTGATCCCTTGGCGTTCGCGTCGCGAGGCGCGGAGGTGATCGATGGGTTCGTTGTGCCTTCCGACCCGTAGCGCACTCCTCCATGTGTAAGGGCATTGCCAGAGGCTTTCTGTTTCGGGTTTCCGCCCCTCACTTCTGGGCGCCGGCCGGGCAGGAACCGGGCGGTACAGACATGAGCCTGATCAGCGAAACTGGGGTCCCTCTCGAGGGGCCCCTTCTTCCTTTTTCTGACATCAATTCCGGGCCCCGGAACCAGAGTGTTTCCGGATTGGCAATGCTCGGCCCGGCCAAGGCCATGATTTCCTATGTGGGGCAGGCGCGGCGGGACGGGCAGGGGAACCAGAGTGTTTCCCGAACCGGGGACAATCCTCCCAACTGACGCCCGCATTTTGGGGCATCTTACAGCCGCTGGCGGGGGCCAAGCGAGCAGTGAGACCCAATGCCCCCTTCCAGTTTTCCCCGCCGGGGTGCCCGTACCCGGTGGCTAAAGACGTGTATCCTGAGCCTATCGGTTGTCCTTGGCGGCTTGACGCCCGCTTATGCCGGTTCGGGTCATATTCAGTCCACCAGATCCATCGATGCCCCTGCCGGCTTTCAGGGCGTGTGCGACCGATACGCTTGGGCCTGCGCCCGCGCGTCGACGGCGTCCCAGACGATGGACGACGCAGCGCTGCTACGACTTGCGCGCAAGGTGAACGGACAGATCAATCGCCGTGTCCGCGAGGTTTCCGATCTCCAGCAGTACCGCGTGGCCGAACATTGGGCGCTTCCCACGGCGCATGGCGGAGATTGCGAGGACTTCGCGCTCTTGAAGAAACGCGAACTGATCCGACACGGCGTTTCTCCCGACCGGTTGCTGATCGCCACCGCGCTCACGGCCAAACGCGAGGCGCATGCCGTTTTGATCTTGCGCACGGCGGCCGGCGATGTCGTGCTCGACAACCTCACCAGCAAGATAAAGCCCTGGGCCAAGACAGGATATGGGTTTCTCAGGATGCAGGATCCCAGGGCCCCGGCGCGATGGCAGATGGTTCTTGCCGGTGGCATGTTCGGGGCGGGCAGGGGCTAGGTGGAGCGAGCAACCAGGACGTCCCCGTGTCCTGGCGCTCAGTCTCCCGCCGCGCGTGTAACCAGAAATGCGGCGTTCCTTCCTTTCGCCCGTTCAGCGCCCTGGGTCAAAACACCGAGATAATACAGAGTTAACTGTCGCTCAGTTGGGGTCGGTTCCGCTCCCAGGACCCGAACTGTCCTTGGTTGATGGTTTTGCCGGGACGCGCGCGATCGATCAGTCGCGTGAAGATTAGTCCGCGGCGCTGCCCCGCGCGATCGCCGCAACGCCGGTTCGTGCCATCTCGACCAAGCCGATTGGTCGCATGAGGTCGGCGAAGGCATCGATCTTTGCGGGCGTGCCGGTGATCTCGAAGACAAATGAGGCAAGTGTCGAATCCACAACATTGGCGCGGAAAATCTCCGCGAGCCTTAAGGCCTCGATCCGGTCATTGCCGCCGCCCGCTACCTTGAACAGCGCCAATTCGCGCTCCACCGCAGGACCGTCGACTGTGAGATCATGCACCTCGTGGACAGGAACAATGCGGCCGAGCTGGGCCTTGATCTGTTCGATCACGCTCGGTGTCCCCGTTGTCACCACGGTGATCCGGCTCCGGTGCCCTTCATGGTCCACTTCGGCTACGGTGAGGCTCTCGATGTTATAGCCCCGGCCGGAGAACAGGCCTATCACCCGGGCCAGAACACCGGCCTCGTTATCGACGATCACCGCGAGAGTATGGCTCTCCATGCCTTCCGCATGCGGATCGCGCAGATCATAGGCCGAGTGCCGCGAGGCACCTTTCTTAATGTTGAGGGGGGACATGCTCGTCTCTCCGTCTGCGATCAGTTCCCGGGACAGGACCAATCGGATACGCTGAAATAGGACCGCTCGTAAAGCCGTCCTTCGGTCAGTTCGATCACCCTGGTATCGTCGAAGCGGTTGATGAACTCCCAGACGAGGTTGCCTTGCCCATCGACCTCGAAGATCCGACCCGCTTCAAACTCTGTGATCATGTAGCCGCCCGCGGATGTCGGGTCGTGCTTGCCGCGGATAATGGTACGAAATGCGCTCTCGACGTCGCGCCCATAGACCAATCGGCTCGCACCGGTTCTTGGGTCCACGGTCACAATCGCTGAGTTAAGGGGCGCTCCCGGTCGCGGCAGGCCATCGCGGCCAAAGTCGGTGCGGTAATGACCGTTGTCGAAAACCGCGATGGTCCC
>JBCCKB010000074.1:0-11577 GCA_039027595.1 Pseudomonadota bacterium
CTCGTTTGGCTGGCCGAGATTTGCTTCGGCGGCCCGATGACCGAAGCTGAGATGGCTCAGATGGCCGAGACGGGCCAGCCACTCAAGTTGATGGCGGCGTTCGGGACGGTTGCTTTTGCCGGGCTCGGTTTCGTGGGCCATCGGAAGGCGGCGGTGCCCCTGGCCCAGGTAGTCGAGCCTGTCGACCTCGATCAAGACGCAGCGCTGATCATTTGCAAGGTTGCCAGGGCCACCGGTGGCGTCTGCGCCCCCGAACTCCTCGCGCCCATCCGCGCGCTTTGCTTGACCCCGCCTCGATTGTCCACAATCGCGGCGGCACTGTCGCGGGCCAATACCGTACCCCTCGATCAGGCTCTTGCCCCGTTCAACCGGGCGATCGACCCGATCCAAGCGGAACGCCTTCTTGTCACGGCGCTCGAGGTTGGTTGGAAGAATGGTCGTTTCACCCCCGAGGCACTCACCATCATCGGCGGGCTCACGGATACTCTTTGCGTTTCCGAGGAACGTCTGGTGGCGCTTTTCGACGCAATCGGCACGACGTGAGGCGCGCGCGAAAACTAGACCCACCCTTGCGTTTTGGCCCGCCCTTGCCAGATCGTGTTTTCGCACAGGTCCAGGGGGTGCTCATCTAGAGATGCGCGACGCACTATCACCCAGCGGGCCAGACGGTGTGTGTCACCAAACGAGAAAATCGCACTCCCCCCAACTCGGTCAGATTGAGACACAGAGAGAGAGTCTATTCCGCAGTAAAAGTGTCTCATTCCGACAGACCGCCGAGCGGCTTGATCGCCGCCGGCGGCATCGGCGACCAAAACGCGCCCGGGCGGTCATCGCCTTGAGTAGATCAATCGGTGGCAAGCATGTAGCCGGCCCCGCGCACAGTCTGCAAATATCGTGGCTGCTTTGGGTCCGCTTCAAGCTTGCGGCGTAGCCGGGTAATCTGAACATCGACGGCGCGCTCCTGGGCAGCACCCCCGTCGCGACCAACGGTCTTGCCAAGGTCCTCGACCAGCTTCGCGCGCCCCACGGGCTCACCTGGCGTGGCCGCGAAGATCCGCAAAAGCTGACTTTCCGTGGCCGTCAACCTCACTGGATCTTCACCATGCCAAAGCTTTCCCTTTTCCACGTCATAGCGGAGCGGCCCGAGGCTTAGAATCTTCGGCCCCGTCGCATCTGCCTCTTGCGGCACGCGCCTAAGGATCGCGTTGATGCGAAGAAGCAACTCGCGCGGCTCAAAAGGCTTGGGCAGGTAGTCATCGGCGCCCGCCTCCAGACCCTTGATCCGGTCATCGGTCTCCCCGCGGGCGGTGAGCAGGAGAACCGGCGTCGACAACGTCTCTCTCAAACTTCGCGTGAACGAAATGCCATCCTCGCCCGGCATCATCACGTCAAGCACGATAAGATCGAAATCGAGTCCCGCCATCAGCCTGCGCGCATGGGCCGCGTCGCGCGCCGCCGAAACCAGAAAGCCCTGGCGCGTTAGAAACTTCTGCAAGAGCCCGCGTATCCTCTCGTCATCATCAACGATCAGGAGATGCGCGTCGGGATCGGTCATGGGCCGTGGTCCTTCTCAGTGAAGTGCCTCTTCATATCGGCGTCCATCATCGCCTCGAGCACTTGCCGGAAACCTTGTACCGCCTCGGGGCCCGCTCGGCGATAGGCGGCCCGCATCCGTCGGCGCTGGGCATCGGACAGGGCACGCTCAAGGTCGATCCCTCTGTCGGTGAGGCGCAAGTGGCGCTCGCGCCGATCCCGCTTCCCGATCACGCTTTCGACATGGCCGTCCGCAACCAGGGTCCGAAGAACCCTGTTTAGAGACTGTTTCGTCACGCCGAGAATGTCGAGCAGGTTGTTCACCGTCGTGCCGGGAAAACGGTTGATGAAATGAAGCGCGCGGTGATGGGCGCGCCCATATGCATATTCGATCAGGATACGATCCGGGTCCGCCGTAAACCCACGGTAGGCAAAGAACATCGCCTCGATTCCCTTGCGAAGTTGCTCGTCCGTCAGGAACAGAAGGCCTTCGCTCCCTTGTCCACCACTTTCCGACATGTTCCACCCCGGCTCTTTGCGCGATTTTATGTCAGTCTTATTGACATTCCAAGACCCGACTGTTACCGACTCACCTCATTTGCGCAATTATATGTCCGATACGGGCCTAATTTGCGCAACATTCGATAATTTGCCCTAGGGCCGCAGACGAGGATGACGAAAATGGCTGGCGCCTATGACGATCGCGACGGAGTGATCTGGCTGGATGGCAAACTGGTGCCCTGGCGCGATGCCAATGTGCACATCCTCACCCACGGACTGCATTACGCCTCAAGCGTCTTCGAGGGCGAACGTGCTTATGGCGGAACGATTTTCGAGAGCCGAAAGCACACCGAGAGGCTGCACGCCTCCGCGAGCATGGTCGATTTCGAAATCCCCTGGACCGTGGACCAGATCGAAGACGCGAAATACGCCACCATGAAGGCCAACGGGTTGAAGGATGCGTATGTGCGTCCCGTGGCCTGGCGCGGCTCCGGAGAGGATATGGGGGTCTCATCGGCCAAAAATCCGGTGCGCCTGGCCATCGCCACGTGGGAATGGGGCAGCTACTACGGAGACGCCAAGTTCAAGGGCGCCAAGCTCGACATCTCGAAGTGGAAGCGCCCCTCGCCCGAGACAATCCCGGTCCATGCCAAGGCGGCCGGGCTCTATATGATCTGCACCACCTCCAAACATGCGGCAGAGGCCAAGGGCTGCTCAGACGCCCTGTTTTTCGACTATCGGGGATATGTCGCGGAGGCCACAGGCGCGAACATCTTCTTTGTTAAAGATGGCGAGGTGCACACGCCTTATCCCGATTGCTTCCTTAATGGGATCACCCGGCAGACGGTCATCAAGATGCTGAAAGAGCTAAAGATCACGGTTCACGAGCGCCATATCTTGCCCGAGGAGCTCGAGGGCTTTGAACAATGCTGGTTGACGGGGACCGCCGCGGAAGTGACCCCAGTGGGCGAGATTGGTCCCTACAGGTTCGACGTCGGACAGATGACACGGGATATCGCGGGAGCCTATGAGACGCTGGTGAGATCCTAGTCGACGTTCCCTCCGAGAGCATCTTGGCTACGGGATGCAAGGGTCCCTAATCTTGGCTACTGCCAGCCCTTCGCCCGGACCTTGCCCTCGGCGGCCTGACGCTGGCCGAGTTGCCGCTCACGGAAAAAGATCGCGACACCAGCGCCAATAATGAGCGCCGAGCCCAAGAGCATCGGAACCGTTGGCGCCTCGCCAAAGATGCTCCACCCAATCAGAACCGCCCAAAGCATGGACGTGTAGGTGAAAGGCGCCAGAACCCCGGCCTCGGCGAAGCGATAGCTCGCGGTGAGGCAAAGCTGACCCGCGACACCGACCAGCCCCGCGCCGATCAAGTACAGCCATTCCCAGCCCAGGGGCCAAACCCAACCGAAGGGGATCGTCAAAAGCGACAATGCGCTCGCGGTCACAGAGTAGTAAAACACAATCGCCGCCGGGTGCTCTCGACCCGCGAGCCTCTTGACAAAGATCTGCGCAAACGCGGCCGCCGCCGCCGAGGCCAGCACAATTCCCGCTCCAATAAGAGCCTCGGAATTGCCCTCGACGGAGATCCGTGGCCACAGAATAATGACGACGCCGACAAGCCCCGCCGCCACGGCGCTGAGCCGGATCAACCGAACCCGCTCGCCCAGCATAAAAATGGCGAAGACAACGATTAGGATGGGGGTCGCGAACCGAAGTGCCGTGACTTCTGGAAGCGGCAAGAACTTCAATCCAGCAAAGCCCAAACCCATGGCCAACGTGCCCACGAGCCCGCGGCGCACATGTCCGCGCCAGTCCTTCGTACGAAGCGTCGCGCCGATCTGCCCCTTTGCGCCGAACCACGCCAGAAGGACCGGGATCGTCAGAAATGCCCGAAAGAACACGGCTTCCCCCGCGGGCACGCGGTCGGCTGCCTTCACCAAGGCGGTCATGACGGTAAAAAGCGTAACAGCGAGGATCATCAAGAAGATGCCGCGACCCGGATGCGGCACCGAAGGAGCAAAAGCCATGGCACATCCATAAAGCGAAATCCAAGGACCCCGCAATTGCGGTTACGGACGCACGCGGGAAATTCGAGCGAACCGTTCTCGACGCGGATCGGTGCCGTTGCTCCGCTGTCCCAGACCCGGTGGCTTGCGCCCCGCACCAGGCGATAGCTGTCGCGCCGCGCGCCTCTTTCGAACAAAATGGCCCCCCGTCAGAGCACGTTTAGACCCTAACGCTCGCGATCTAGCCGTTCTACGGCCCAGCGGGCCGCATCCGCCACGGCGGGATCTGCGTCTCCCAATCGGGCAAGCGCGGCGGGCATCAGGGTCGGATCGCGGGAGTTTCCGATCGCGTAGAGTACATTGCGGACAAATCTGTCGCGCCCAATCCGCTTGATCGGGCTTCCAGCAAAACGCGCGCGGAAGCCCGCGTCGTCAAGTTCGGCGAGCGAACGCAGCGGCGGCTCCTGGGTGCCGGGACGGGCCGCGTAACCCAACTCCTGGGCGCTCTTGGCGAACTTATTCCAAGGGCAAACCGCCAGGCAATCGTCGCAACCGTAAATTCTGTTGCCGAGACCCGGGCGAAGGCTCGGATCCACGGGCCCGCGATGCTCGATTGTGAGGTACGAGATACACCGGCGCGCATCGAGCCTGTAGGGCGCCGGAAAAGCATCGGTGGGGCAGACATCAAGGCACGCACGGCACGAACCACAATGGTCGTCCTCGGGGACATCGGGTGTGATCTCGATCGTCGTGAATAGCGCGCCGAGAAAAAACCAACTGCCCAGGTCTCGACTGACGAGGTTCGTGTGTTTGCCCTGCCAGCCAAGTCCGGCGGCCTGAGCAAGAGGCTTTTCCATCACCGGAGCCGTGTCGACAAAGACCTTAATCTCCCCTCCGCTGCGCGCAATCAGCCAGCGGCCAAGCCGCTTCAACCGCTTCTTCACAAGCAGATGATAGTCTTTTCCTCTAGAATAGACACTAATATTTCCCGAAGATCCCTCGGTTAGACCCTGAAGCGCGTCGCCCTCGGGCGTGTAGGTCTCAGCCAGCATCACGATCGAGCGGGCCTCCGGCCACAGCGCGGCAGGGTTCCCTCGCCAGACCGCTCGATCCATCATCCAGGACATCTGTCCATGGTGTCCCTCGTCGAGAAACCGCCGCAAGCGCGGCGCGGCTTCGGGTATCGCATCCGGCCGGGTGACCCCGACTGCGGAAAAGCCCTGGCTCAGGGCCTGCGCCCTCAGCGCCAGCTTCAGATCCTCAAACATCTCGGATCCAACCTAACACGGTGCCCTTTCGTTCAGAAATCGAGATCCGCATAGTGGGGCGGCGGCGGGAAGCCCGGCACCTGATCGGCCAGGATCGCGCGAAAGGCGGGCCGTGATTTTATTTTTGCGTACCACTCGCGAACGTTCTCTTGCCGGGTCCAATCCACATCCGAGATATAGTCCAATGCAGAAAAATGCGCGGCAGCGGCAAAATCGGCGAGGGTCATAACATCGCCCGCAAGCCAGCGGCGCTGATCCAAAAGCCACGCCATGTAATCGAGATGGTACTTGATCGCCTTGGCACCGGCCTTGACGTTCGAGCTGTCCGGGTAGCCGGACTTGGTGATCTTCTTATTGACCCGCTCATAGAGCAGTTTCGAGGTGACTTCGTTATGGAACTTGTCGTCGAACCAACTCACAAGACGGCGCACCTCATATCGGCCTTCCGCGGTCTTGGGCATGAGCTGCGGCTCGGGGTGCGTCTCCTCGATGAACTCGCAGATCGCGGCGCTCTCGGCGAGCAGTAAGCCATCCATCTTCAGAACCGGGACCTTCCCGGCCGGGTTGCGCCGCAGAAAGTCGGTCTCCTGATCCCAGTAGCGCTCCTCGACGAGTTCAACCTCGATCTTCTTCTCCGCCAAGGCCAGCCTTACCTTGCGGCAAAACGGCGAGAGCGGGACGTGGTAGAGCCGGTGCATCGATCATTGCCCCAATAGGTGTGTTCTGCCTTCTTGCAGCCCCAGCCGCGCCGATTCAACTCCCCCCAAGGCATCCTCTTGGCTCACGCCAAGGCCGGACGCACGGGATTGAAGGGTGTGTCTACGGCGGCAAGCTCCGCAAAGAACTCCTCTTGCTGCGCGGCAAAGGCACGGATCAGGTACTTGGCCATGCCAAAGGTTAGGTTTGCGTCCTCCAGCCCGCCCCACCGAACCTGCGGGACCCGCTGAATGCGGAAGCGCTCCATGTTTCGCTCCGATCGGAACATGTTGGTTACGATCCCCGCATGCACCTCCTCGCGTGTCTCGAAACCGAACTCGTACATCGGTTGCGCGTTGAGCTTTCCGCGCGCATACCTGGTGCCATGGGCCAACTCGTGGACCAGGACACAGTCCGGACCATCAAGTGGCGCCCCGTGGACGTGGAGCTCAGGCGAGTAGTCGATACGAACCGCCGTCCCAAGCCCCGCGCCAAACCCGCCGATCACTGCGCCACGTCCGTCATGGGCCACCTTGCCGGCCTGGGTTGCGTGCCGGAAACCTTGGCGTGTGAAATTCGCCGGCCCTGTGCCGGGCGCACCGTCCTGCGGGATCACCGTGACCGGGAAATGCGCCCGTCTGATCTCGGCAAAAACAGCCCGGCCGGTTGCCGTTGTCTGAAGCACATGAAGCATCGAGACAACAAACGGCAGATGTGTCGGTCGGTCTTCCCCATCTACCCAAACACCAAAGTGGTTTTCGGCCATGCGCCCTCCAGGAGCATCGAGGCGAGAAGGATCCTACCGATCCGCGCCTCGGCTTGGAAGCCGTTGTCTTAGGGCGCCTCGAAACACGCCGCCCGCCCGTCGGCCTTGATGGTGGCGGCCCCGTCGGCAATTGATCTGGCGCGACGCTCGACGAATGCGGAAGGTTCCGAAGCCGACCGGCCCTTGGGATCTGGTAGGACAGCGGCGAGACGCGCGGATTGACCTGCGCTCAATTCGCGTGCTGAAACGCTGAAATAGTGTCTTGCGGCCGCTTCGACACCAAAGACCCCCTCATCAAACTCAGCGACGTTGAGATAGATCTCGAGGATGCGGCGCTTTGACCAGACGAGCTCGACCAGGGGCGTCAACGCAGCTTCAAGTGCCTTGCGAAACCAACTGCGCTCCTGCCAAAGATAAACATTCTTGACGGTCTGCTGGCTGATCGTCGAGGCGCCGCGATTGGCGCCTTCGTCGAGGGCCTGGCGGATGGCACCCATGTCAAACCCCCAATGCAGACAGTAGTTTGCATCCTCGGCGGCGACGGCAGACCGTGCCATTACCGGCGCGATTGCGCCCATATTGACCCATGTTCGATCGACATTCCCGAGCCTTAGACCCTCTTTCAGGATATAAGGCGTTGTCGGAGGCGCGATCACGGCCGGGACGACGATAAGCGCGCACGCCAGCAAGAGCGTGGTCGCGACCGCGCGCCTGATCCACCACGTGAGGCTCCGCCTGCCCGAACGTTTTGCCCGTTTGCGCCCCGGTTTTGAAGCCGTCTTGCGCGCTGCCTTCCTTGCCATGGCTGCAGCATAGACACGGTCACGCAGGATGGATCAAGACCCCGGCAACGTGCAATTACTCCGCCGGGATCGCCCGATCTTCGATCCCCAGCGGCACCGGCAGCTTACCCAGCATTTCCTTTGGACAGACCTGAAGAAAATGAGCTTTCTCGGTCTCCCATTCATGCAGGATCTCGGCGGCCCGCTGACTGTTTGTTTCCTCCGCATGCGCCCGGATCAGCGCTTCAAGCTCGGCCTCCCAGTGAGGGTTCTCCACCGGCCCCACTACCAGTGTCTCCGCATTAATCATCTCGCGGGCCACGCCCTCGGGATCGTAAAGATACGCCATCCCCCCGGTCATCCCGGCCCCAAAATTGGCACCGATCTCTCCGAGGATAACCGCCACGCCCCCGGTCATGTACTCGCAGCCGTTCGAGCCGCAGCCCTCGATCACCACGCGCGCGCCCGAGTTCCTCACCGCGAAACGCTCACCTGCCCGCCCCGCGGCAAACAAGTATCCGTCCGTGGCGCCGTAAAGCACCGTATTCCCGATAATCGTGTTCTCGTGGGCCACCAACGGCGAGGCCATGTTCGGCCGAACCACGATGACGCCGCCCGACAACCCCTTGCCAACATAGTCGTTGGCGTCGCCCGCCACCTCGATTTTGAGCCCCGGAGCGGCAAAGGCGCCAAGGGATTGGCCGGCGGATCCGCGCAGCATCACCTTGAGATGGTCGGGTTGAAGCGAGTTTCGCATGCCAAAGCGCTGGACGATATGGCTCGATGTCCGCGTTCCAATCGTCCGATGGGTGTTCCGGACAGCGTAGGACAGCTGCATCTTCTCCCCGTCCTTCAGGAACCGCGCGGCATCGGCCACGATCTCCGCATCGAGCGTATCGTCAACATCGGTCCGTGTGCGGCTCCGGTCGTACCGGATCCGGTCCGCCCCATCCACGGTGATCAAGAGTGGGTTCAGATCGAGGTCATCAAGATGCGCAGAGCCCCGGCTCACCTGGCTCAGAAGGTCCGCGCGCCCGATCACGTCACTTAGCGATCGCGCACCGATTTCGCTGAGGATTTCACGGACTTCCTGAGCGTAGAACGTAATAAGGTTAACCACCTTGTCGGCGTTTCCCGTGAATTTCTCACGAAGCCGTTCGTCCTGCGTGCAGACGCCAACGGGACAGGTATTCGACTGACATTGGCGTACCATGATGCACCCCATGGCAATCAGCGCGGCCGTCCCGATCCCATACTCCTCCGCGCCCATCATCGCGGCCATGACGATGTCGCGCCCGGTCCGGAGCCCGCCATCGGTGCGCAGCGTGACCCGATCGCGTAGATTGTTGAGCGAAAGGACCTGGTGCACCTCCGTCAAACCCATTTCCCATGGCAGACCCGCATATTTGATTGACGTGGCCGGGCTTGCTCCAGTCCCGCCGTTATGGCCTGAAATCAGGATCACATCCGCCTTGGCCTTTGCGACACCAGCAGCAATCGTGCCCACGCCCGACGCCGCCACAAGCTTGACGGTTACCTTCGCGCGCGGATTGATCTGCTTGAGGTCATAGATCAGCTGCGCCAGGTCCTCGATCGAATAGATGTCGTGGTGCGGAGGGGGTGAAATGAGAGTGACGCCCGGCGTCGAATGCCGGAGCCGCGCGATAAGCTCGGTCACCTTCATTCCAGGAAGCTTGCCACCCTCACCAGGTTTCGCGCCCTGGGCGACCTTGATCTCAAGCTCCTCACATGCGTTCAGATACTCGGCCGTCACACCGAACCGCCCCGAGGCCACCTGCTTGATCTTGGCTGACGGGTTATCGCCATTGGCCTCTGGCACGAAATGTGCCGGGTCCTCACCACCCTCGCCTGAGTCCGACTTGGCGCCAATCCGGTTCATCGCCACATTCAGCGTCTTATGCGCCTCCGGACTAAGCGCCCCCAGGGACATGCCCGGAGTGACAAAGCGCTTGCGGATAGACGTGATGGACTCAACTTCGTCGATCGGCACGGGCGCACCCATGGGCTTGATCTGTAAGAGATCACGCAAGTGTATCGGCGGGTTCGAGCGCATCTTGGCCGAGTACTGCTTCCACATCTCAAAGGCGCCCCTGGCGACCGCTGTCTGCATCATATGCATCGAGGTCGCTTCCCAGGCGTGGGTCTCGCCCTTGGCTCGCGCCTTGTAGAATCCGCCAATGGGCAACACGTCGCGCCCGCCCCGCCAACCCTTGGCATGGGCCGCCTCGAGGTTGGTCTGAATGCCCGTCACGCCAATCCCCGAGATCCTCGAGGGCATCCCCGGAAAAAACTCCGCCACCATCGCCCGGCTCAGACCCACGGCCTCGAAATTGAGCCCGCCCCGGTACGAGGAAATCACCGAAATCCCCATCTTAGACATGATTTTGAGGAGTCCCGCGTCGATCGCGGCCCGGTAGCGCGCGACGGCCTCGGTAAGGCTTCCTTCGATCAGCCCGCGCTCAATCCGGTCGGCAATCGAGTCTTCGGCGAGGTAGGCGTTCACCACCGTGGCGCCGCATCCGATCAGCACGGCAAAGTAGTGCGGATCGATGCACTCGGCCGATCGAACATTGATCGAGGTAAAGGTCCTGAGACCCTTCTTGGTCAGCCAGGCATGCACGGCGCTCGTGGCAAGGATCATCGGCATTGGCACCTTGTCGGGGCCCTGATGCTGGTCGGTGAGCACGATGTGCCCGGCACCCGATCTCACCGCGTCCTCCGCCTCGGCTCGGATCCGCTCGAGCCCGCGGCGAAGCGCGCCGCCGCCCGCGCCGACATCGAACGTGCAGTCGATCTCCACCATCGGCGCGTTGAAGTTGCGGCAAAGCTCATCGAATTGCGCATTGCCCACGAACGGGCTTTCAAGGACGATGATCTCGGTCTGGCTCGAGTCCTCATCAAGCACGTTCTTGAGGTTTCCGAACCGCGTCTTGAGGCTCATCACCCGGTACTCGCGCAAACTGTCGATGGGCGGGTTGGTGACCTGACTGAAATTCTGCCGGAAGAAGTGGCTCAAGGGCCGGTAGGTCTCCGAGAGCACGGCCGAGGGCGTATCGTCGCCCATGGAGGCAATTGCTTCCTTGCCGTCCTCCGCCATCGGCGCAAGGATTTGCTCAAGCTCCTCCACCGTATAACCCGCCGCGATCTGCCGGCGCCGAAGTTCGGCCCCGTCAAACAGCGGCGCCTCGGAAACGCGCATCAGGGCATCGTCAAGATCGTTGATCTTGGACACCCACTCTCCAAACGGCAGCGCTCGCGCAAGCTTGTCCTTGATCTCCCGGTCGTGGAAGAGCCGCTTCTTCTTCATGTCCACGGCGAGAAGCTGCCCGGGCCCCAGCGCGCCCTTCTCGACAACGGTTGCCTCATCGATGGGCACCATCCCCGCTTCGGATCCTGCGATCACCAAGCCGTCGCCGGTCACAACGTAGCGCATGGGTCTCAACCCATTTCGGTCCAGCCCCGCGCAGACCCAGCGCCCATCCGTCATCGCCAAGGCGGCAGGGCCGTCCCAGGGTTCCATGACCGCGTTGCAATAGGAATACATGTCTTGCCAGGCCTGCGGCATCTCGACCGCCTGCTTTGACCAACTCTCCGGCACCAACATCGTCTTGGCCATCGGCGCGGACCGGCCCGCGCGCACCAAAACCTCGAAAACAGAGTCTAATGCAGCGGAATCCGAGCTTCCGGCAGCCACGATCGGCTTGATGTCCTCGGCCAAATCGCCAAACGTACCCGACGCCATGCGGATCTCATGGCTCTTCATCCAATTGACGTTGCCCTTGAGCGTGTTGATCTCGCCGTTATGGGCGAGCATCCGAAATGGCTGGGCGAGCCACCATTGGGGGAACGTGTTCGTCGAATAGCGCTGGTGATAGATCGCAAACGCGCTCTCAAAGCGCGCGTCCTTCAGATCCGGGTAGAATTCAGCCACGTCCTGCGCGAGCATCATCCCTTTATAGATAATCGACCGGCATGACAGCGAGCAGATATAC
>JBCCKB010000075.1:0-11530 GCA_039027595.1 Pseudomonadota bacterium
AAGCCGCTCTTCATGGGCCGCGTAGCGCAAGGACGCTAATCCCGTGATCCCAGGACGGCTCGCGAGCACGCGGGCGTAAAGCTCGGGAAACCGGTCGACATATTGCCGAAGCGGCGGCCGCGGACCCACGAAACTGATGTCACCACGGATGACGTTCCAAAGCTGAGGCAGCTCATCGAGCCGGCGTCCCCGGAGAAGGGCGCCGGTGGCTGTAATGCGCGCTGACTTGTCACCGCCCGACACACCGCTGTCAGCGGCCGCAAACGACATGGTTCGGAACTTCACCAGGTCGAACCCCTCCTCGGGCGTCTTCATACGTTCGCTCACGTAGAACACGGGACGGCCGTCTCGGAGCCAAATTGCCAGAGCAATAATCCCGATCACCGGCAGAAACAGCAGACCAAGGACCACGGCGAGAACGAGATCGAAAGCGCGCTTTGAGGCGGTCACTGCGGATCTCCAAATCGGCGCCACTCCGCAACATGGACCTCCGGCAAACTGTCCTCGGTCCTAAAGGGCACGATTTCCGCCAAAGCCGAGCAGTCAAGCACAAGGTCCTGCACCGCGCTGGCTGGCGCCGGCACCCAGCGCCAAATGGTCCCCGCGGAGGTGAGGAGACCTTCCATGGTCACGGGAACAGGTGTCCCGACATTGAGGACATCGGGTAGATCTTCCGCCTCCATAAGGCGCTCGAGAACCCGCGCGAGCATACCGGCCCCGATGTAGCAACGCCGTGGTCCTGTCCCGTCGGCGAACCTGTCGAGCTTAAGCGGCGCCGCATCGGTCGCCTTGCCTGCATTAATCAAGAGCTGGTCGGCACCGGCGACGTTTCCGATCCGGAGCGCCGTGATCATCATCCCCTTTTCACGGTAACGAGCACAGACCGCCTCGGCCGCAACTTTGGCTACGCCATAGGCGTTCGCGGGGTTTGGAGGATCAGCCTCGGTGAATGGTCGGCCTGACCCTGGTCCGTACACGGCCGATGTCGACGCATAAAGAACGCGCGACACACCGGCTCGGTACGCCGCCTCGAGACAAGCCTCGGCCACCGGAACGTTTGCCTCAAAGTTAGCGCCCGACTTCAGTGTCACCCCGGCGAGAACCACCATCGTCCGGCAACCGCCCTTCAGCCTTGCCCATTCTACAAACGGCTCGGGTCCCAACATGGGATCCCAGTGCAGATCGGGCCTGGGCAAGTGGGCGCCATTCCCACGGCGATACTGAAAGGCAGGGCCGCCGCCCCGCGCGCGCCAGGCCCGGGCCAACATGCGCCCGACCATTCCGCTACCACCGACGATCACGTCGACGGGCGCATCCGCGGCTGTTTCCGGTGTTTCAGTCATCGGTCTCGTCCGGGCCCTGCCGTGGTGCATCTGCTGCCACGGTTCGTTTTGGCGCGCAATGCCTTGGGTCTGCCCGCCCAAGACGATCTATTGACGGGGGCGCATCTGCGCAACTTTTTGGAAGATCCCTCGGAACAGGGCAACATCCACCATTGGGGCGCCAAGCCGCATCCGCCGTGAGCGGAGCTTCTCAGCGGCATTCTGGAAAGGCGTACGCCACGACGCCGTGCTCACCCCACCGAGCGCCATGTCAACGAGCGTCGCGTCGATTGTCCCATGGGACGCTCCCTCGATTTCCAGTGCTCGCAGGAGCCAATCGTAGTCCCCGGCAATTCGGAACGACGGCTCGAAGGGTCCGACCCGTTCATAGACGGAGCGGCGTGCATAGGTCGTGGGATGGGGCGGTGACCATCCACGGCGGAAGGCGCCCGCGTAATATGTCTCGCTGGGCCAGACGCGCACTGGCCGAGCACCGTGGCGGCTCACAAAATTAAGGTTTCCCGTGACAATCTCCGCCGTCTTAAGAGCGCGGGCGATCTCCGAGAGAACCGAAGCCCCGGTGTAGCGGTCATCGGCATTCAAGAAGCCAAATCCCGCTCCTTGGAACCGCTCCAAACCCTTGTTCATCGCGTTGTAGATCCCGCCGTCCTGCCCACTCTCCACTTTGATCGAGGGATCGCTGTACTTGGCCAATACATCGAGAGTACCGTCGCTCGATGCACCATCGACGACCACAAGCTCCTTCTCCGCGTGGTCCTGGGCAAGAAACGACTCAACCGAGCCCGCAATGGTCGACGCAGCATTGCGGCACACCATAATCGTCGAGATCATCATGCCCGATTACACCCCATCCGCGCATGTTCGCCTAGAATTATAGCCTCGCAATAAGGCGTTGCGCCCTCCATTTGGTATAGGGCTCCCGCAATTCCTGTGGCAACCGGCGAAAATACGCTATCTATTTACTTACAACCCCGGGGCAAACCGAATGCAAAAGATCATCCTCACCGCAGCCGCAGCGCTCGGTCTTTTGACGCTCTTTGGTGCGGCCGCAGCGCAAAATGGTCCAGCAGGCGTGGGCGTGGAGAGTGTGGAGATGCGCTCCTTCACGGAAACCGTCCCGGTATTCGCCGAGGTCGTCACGGCGCGTAACGGAACGATTGCCGCACGCGTGGCAGGCACTGTCGCGGAAATTCACGTTCTTGAGGGCGCGGACGTAAGCGAAGGGGCGCTTCTTGCAAGTCTCGACACCGAATTGGCTGAAATCGAACTCCGGCAGGCCGAAGCGCGGCTGGCCGAAATCAAGGCGGGCATCGCCGTGGCGACAGCGCGGCGCGATAGGCTCAGGGCCAATTTCGAACGCATCGAGAGCCTTCGCGGAACGTCGTTTTCGGAAGGCACGTTCGAGGAAGCGCAAGCCGACCTTCTCCAAGCACGCGGTCAGATGGCCGAAGCGGAGGCGCGGGTTTTGAGCGCGGAAGCCGATCTCGCCGAGGCCCGCTACCGGTTGGCGCGTGCGGAGATTCGCGCGCCGTTTTCGGGCACGGTCTTAGAGGTGGTCACGAACCCCGGCGAGTACATTGCCTCGGGCGCCGCCGTGGTGCGGATGCTCGATACCGGAACGCTCGAGGTGGAGGCAAGCGTGCCGTCGCGATATGTTAGTGCGATCACCGAAGGGGCGCCGGTCACTGCGGAAACTCAAGGAGGGTCAACCCTGGAGCTGATGGTGCGCGCGCTGTTGCCGCTCGAAGACCAAGCCACCCGTACGCGGCCCGTAAGGTTTGTGTCGCGAAATGGTGCGCTCAAGGGCGCGGCTGTTGGTGAAGCGATCACCGTCAACATTCCCGCCGGAGAGACTCGCGACGTCATTTCTGTTCCGAAGGATGCGCTTGTTCAGGGCGGACAGGGTTGGATGGTATTTGTTGATGAGGACGGTGCCGCCCAACCGCGCCCGGTCCAAATCGGCGCCGCCGTGGGCGGCTGGTTCGAGGTGATTTCGGGGCTCACAACCGGCGACCGCGTTGTGGTCCGGGGCAACGAACGGCTCCGTCCGGGTCAGCCCATCGCGGCCCGACCGGTGGGGGAGTAGGCGACGATGAGCCCCATCAGATTTGCGATCGAACGCCCTGTCGCGATCCTTGCCGTCGTCATGATGGCCGTGCTCTTCGGAGGCATCGCCGTCACACGTATCCCGATCCAACTCGCCCCGGACGTGAGAAAGCCCGTCGTTGTCATTACGACCGAATGGCCAGGTGCAGCGCCAGCGGAGGTCGAGCGCGAGATCGTCAATCCCCAGGAGGAGGCGCTCAGAGGTCTTGATGGTCTAGAAATCATGACGTCGAGCGCCCAGACGGGCGAGGCCGAGGTCACTCTGGAATTCGCGGTTGGAACCGACATGAGCCAGTCACTCCTGCTGGTCTCCAACCGGCTCGACCGGGTGGGCGATTACCCCGATGAGGCAGGCGAGCCCTCGCTCGACACCTCGGGCGCAGAGGACAGCGCCATTGCCTGGGTCGTGCTCGTGGCAAACGACGGAAATACGCGCGAGCTCCCAACCTATGGTGACTTCGTCGAGGACGTGATCAAGGAGCGTCTGGAACGCGTCGAGGGCGTCTCGGCTGTCAATGTCTTCGGCGGCGTGACCCGCGAACTTCAAATCGTCGTCGATCCTCGAACCCTATCGCGCTACCGCCTGACGGTGCCCGAGGTG
Source organism: Pseudomonadota bacterium (assembly GCA_039027595.1). Taxonomy (GTDB): domain Bacteria; phylum Pseudomonadota; class Alphaproteobacteria; order Rhodobacterales; family Rhodobacteraceae; genus Ovoidimarina. The sequence continues at coordinate 4,051 of JBCCKB010000075.1, forward strand.
GTCCAGGCGCTTCGAACCGAGAACATCTCGGTCTCGGCGGGTGATGTGGAAGAGGGCAAGCGCCGCTATGTTGTGCGCGCAGAGGCCAATCTCGACACAATCGCTGCTGTGAACGACGTCGTGCTTCGCTCGGGCGCCGCCGATGGCACCCAAGGCCGGCTGCGGGTGGCCGATATCGCCGAGGTGAGTTTCGCCTATGAGGAACCCCAGGCGCGGCTCCGATATCTCGGCGTGCCAGCATTGGCGTTCAATCTCGTGCGCGACCCCGGCGCCAACGTGATCGAAACCATGGAGCAGGTCCGGATCGAACTCGCCGATCTCGCAGAAGGGCCCGTCGCCGCAGAGGGCTTGTCGATGCGGCAGGTCTACGATGAGACCGAGTATATCGAGAGCGCGATTTCCCTTGTTACCCAGAATATCTGGATCGGAGGTGGCCTCGCGGCGCTCGTCTTGCTTGTTTTCCTCAGGAGCCCACGCGCCACGCTCGTGGTGTCGCTGGCGATCCCGGTCTCGATTGTCGCGACCTTCGTGGCCATGGCGGCCACCGGCAGGACACTGAACGTGATCTCGCTTGCGGGCATCGCGTTCGCGGTTGGCATGATCGTCGATGCCGCGATTGTGGTGCTCGAGAACATTTACCGGCTGCGCGAACAGGGCATGAACCGCCGCGACGCTGCGCTTGAAGGAGCACGACAGGTTTGGGGGGCGATCCTTGTCTCGGCCCTCACGACCGTTCTGGTCTTCGTCCCCATTCTCATCATGCAACTGGAGGCGGGGCAGCTCTTTCGCGATATCGCGGTTGCCATCTCGGTGTCGGTGTTGCTCTCGCTCGTCGTCGCTGTGACCGTTATCCCGGCTCTGGCCAGTCGGCTCTTCCAAAAAGGGTCGCAGCGGACCCTGCCCTTTCCGGGGCTCGACCATCTGGCACGGGGCTTTCACGCACTGGTCATGGCCTACACGCGACTGACGGTTCGCGTTCGGGCGGTCGGGATCCTCTCGGTTTCCCTGATCGCAGGTGGAGCAGCGGTGTTGAGCTGGATGTATCTGCCGCGACTTGAATACCTGCCCGAGGGAAACCGCAACCTGGTGTTCGGTCTGCTCATCCCGCCGCCTGGATATAATCTGGACACCACCGAAACCATCGCGCAACGGATCGAGACTGTGGCAAGGCCGCTTTGGGAAGCAGCGCCGGAACCAGCCACCGAGAGCGGAGAGCCGGCGATCCAAGGCTTTTTCTTTGTGGCGACGCCAGGGAACAGCTTTGTCGGTGCGGCGGCCGTTGACGGTCCGCGCGTGGCCGAACTGATCCCGATCCTCTCGCAGCCCATCTTCGCAGAGCCCGGGACATTTGGCTTCATGACCCAGCCCTCGCTTTTCGGGCGTGGCGTGGGCGGCGGGCGCACCATCGAGCTTAACGTCTCGGGGCAGGATCTGGGCCAGATCCTTGGTGTCGCCGGGCGCGCGGCCGGCATGGTCGCGGGGCTTTTGCCTCGCTCCGAAGGCCACCAGTTCCGACCAATCCCCGGCCTAGAGCTTGGCGCGCCCGAGGTTCGGCTGATCCCGAACAGGCTGCGGTTAGCCGATGCGGGCCTCGATTCCTCCGCACTAGCGCAGACCGTCGACGCCTTTAACGATGGGCTGCGCGTGGCCGAAATCACCGTGGGCGCCGAGCGCCTGAACCTTATGCTGAAGGGCGATCCTGATCTGCAGACAGCTCAGCGCACCCAGGATGTCGGCGCCTTTCCGGTCGTCACCCCCTCTGGTCAAATCCTGCCCGTCTCCGCCTTGGCCGAGGTCCGGGTGACAGCTGGTCCGACGGAGATCCGCCACCGGGACCGGCTTCGCACCGTGACCCTAGAGGTGCGCCCCTCGGACGCGGTCGCGCTCGAGGAGGCGGTTGACCTTCTTCAGCGCGAGGTGGCCGATGTGCTTGAAGAGCAGGGCCTGCCTCCGGGTATCAGGCTTTCGGTGTCGGGAACGGCCGACCAGCTCTCCCAGACATGGGAGGCGATCCAAATCAACCTTGCCGTCGCCATGATCATTGTGTTCCTCGTCATGGCGATCCTCTTTGAGAGCTTCGTTCTTCCGCTGGTCATCATGGTATCCGTCCCCGTTGCCGCAGCCGGTGGCGTCGGGGGATTAGCGCTTCTGAACATGTACCAAACCCAGCCTTTGGATATGCTGACGCTCCTGGGCTTCATCATCCTCGTGGGCATCGTTGTGAACAACGCGATCCTGATCGTGCATCAGACACTGTTCCACCTGCGCGAAGAGGGGATGGCACCCATTGCCGCTATTGAAGAGGCGACGCGAAACCGGATCCGCCCAATCTTCATGTCCACCCTCACCAGCGTCATGGGCATGCTGCCGCTTGTGCTGGTCCCAGGAGAAGGTTCAGAGCTCTACCGCGGCCTCGGCGCAGTGGTGGTGGGCGGCCTTTCTGTTTCGGCGTTTCTCACGCTTCTGACCGTGCCGCCGCTCCTAAGGCTTGCGCTTAGCGCTCCGGCGATTGGCGCCGAACCAGCGCCGGCGGAGTAGGAGTAGACAGCCCATCTACGAGAAACCCAAGGACAAAGTGCTCGGCGCCCCGCTTCAGGTTGCCTGTTGAACCCGCTCGATATAGGTCCTCAATTCCTCGGCTTCTTGGCGCGCTTCGCGGAGGCCTTCCATGCAGGCGCGAAGCTCCGCCTCGGATTGCTGGAGCTGGCTCGTGAGTTCTGCTTCACGTTGCTGGAGATAGATTACAGCCTGATCGCGGCCCTCTTCAGCATCGTGAAGCTCGCGCGCCATCCGATCAACCTCGTTCATGTCGCCAGAGTTAATTCGCGTGAGCTTGTGAAGCAGCCAGTATGAGAACCAGCCGAGCATGAAAGCCACGAAAAGGATAAGCGCCGTGGCCGCGATGAATTCGGTTCGGTTCATTCGCCGTCCTCCACCTCTGCGGCCGTCTCGTCTTCGGACCCTTGAAGCGTAAACTCAATCCGACGGTTCGCTTCGCGACCAGCCTCGCTGTCGTTTTCCGCGATCGGCCTGCTTTCCCCATAGCCTTTGGCGGTCAGGTTCGATGTCAGAATCCGTCGGTCCATGATTGCTGTCAGAACAGCGTTTGCGCGCTCCTGACTCAGTCTTTCATTCATCACTTCGCGGCCCTGGCTGTCGGTATGGCCACCGATTTCCATGGCCACTGTCTGGCAATCCTTCAGAATCTCCGCCAACTGATCAATAATCGAGAGCCCGCCTTCGTCGATTTCCGCCGACCCGGGCTCGAAGGTCACCTTCTGGACGCTGAGAACCGTATTGAGCCTTCGAACGCACTCTTCGGGTGTCGGCAGCCCCGCCAGCGGGTCGAGTGTCTCTTCGTAGGTCACGTCGATGCGGTACTCGGCTCCATCCGGTAAACGTTCAGAAAGAAGGCCAGAGATTGCCGAGGCCGCATCCGCGCGCCCCGATAGGCCAGCAACCTCCATCGCGTCGCCGCGAACAACCACCCTGCCCTCGCCGAGATACGACAACGCATCAAGCGCAGCCATCGCCCTAAGCGCCCAGCCTGCGGGAAGGTCCGCGTCCAGCCGAGCCGCCTGGTCGGTGTTGTCCGCGCCAAAGAGCGCCTCCGCATAGCTTTGCACCACGGTTCTGGTACGTTCAGACGGCAGCCGGCCGCGAAGCTCAGCGGCGCCTTCCGGGGTAAGGGTCGCGCGGAATTCTGGGAGGGCTCCGGCGCCGTCTTCGCCTGCATTGTCGGTCTCCAATGGCTGAGAACGGACGGCGGTGAGCGAGAAGCCATCAGGCAACGCGCGCTCGAGCTCACCCACTTCGCGATCGAAATCAACCAAGCCCACATCGTGCGGCGCGACAAGGCTGATATCAGAGTCCGAAAAGGTGATGGTGCCCGCGCCGATCGCGGCGACGGACGCTATCCCCGCAGAAACAGCCTCGCCCCAGTAAAGCGATGGCGCACCGAGACCGATCTCGCAGTCAACTTGTCCATCAAGCCCGGCGGCAAGCGCAGCCGACAGGATCGCCTCCCGAGACGTCGGCGTATCGGCCACGCAGGCATCAAAGCCTGCTCCGGCAGCATCCAAGCGAAACCGCGTGGTAAACGGCGCAATCACGGGGCGTGGGGCCGCGATGTTCAACTCCAGGTCCACACCACTCGGGACAGCCCGCGATAGGGCCGTCTCCACGCCGCGCTTCTCACCTTCGGAAGCCGCATTGCCGATCACCGTGATCCGCGAGGCCGTGACCGAAACCTTGCTTCGAGGCAGGATCGAAAGCGCATCTATGGCAAATCCCATCGCTGCATCCCAAGAGGCCGGCGTGTCATAGTCTCCGAACTCCAGGAGGTCGGTCACGGGAGCTTCGGAAAACGCCCCGACCCGCGCTATCAGCGCCTCGTGATCATACGTTGCCGGGATCAGCCCGATCAGTGAGACCCCATCATCATTCCGAAGGATCTCGACGGAGAACTCTGGCGCGACGATCTGGCTCGCGGGCGTCACCGCCAATTGACTCCGGATCCGGGTCGCGTCCACGACCGATCCAGCCGTCGCGATCGCGGCGAAGCGCGTGGCCTCATCGGGCGCCGCGCCCCGCAGAATAACCTGGAGCCCATCGACCCGGACCTCGGCCCAATCGAACCCTTCTGACCCCATGATCCTGGTGACATCCGAAAGCGCGCGGAGTTCGATCTGGACCACCGCGAGCGTTGCCGCGTAGATCGAAAGCCCAGCGGCCAGGACCATCGCGGTGGCGACCGGGAGATAGGAGGACAGACGCATCGCGCACGCGCCCCATGGGTTTGCATCGACGGACCCTAGTTACCGGGCGACGGCGTTCCTTGCAATCAGACCAGTGCCGCCAGGACCAGAAAGATCGCCGGGATAAGCCCGGCCTCGCGGTTGGACCGAAACAGGCGGAGGCAGATGTCGGGGTTTTCGGTATCGAGCCGGGTGAGTTGCCACATCAGGTGCCAGCCAAACGCCCAGACACCGCAGAGAGCCAGGACCAAGGCAAGGACATTCACGTGCCCGACAAGCGCGGTGAGAATCGCGCCCGCCATCAGCAGAATTGATGCCACCAGGAACCACCGTAGCCAGCGATGCGTCGCGCTCCCAAAGAGGCGGGCGGTGGATTTCACGCCGATCAGCGCGTCGTCTTCCTTGTCCTGGTGGGCATAGATCGTGTCATAGAAAAGCGTCCAGGCGATACCGGCTGCGTAAAGAAGGACGGCAGGCCACTGGAGAGTGCCCGTCTGCGCCGTCCAGGCCAAAAGAGCACCCCAGTTGAACGCAAGGCCGAGGAACACTTGTGGCCACCAGGTAAAACGCTTCGCGAACGGATAGATAGCCACGAACGCGAGCGAAAGGACCCCAAGCCCGATCGCCGCAAGATTGAAGGTCAAAAGAATGCAAAACGCGAGCAGCGACTGCACCACCATCCAGACGAGCGCGCCCCTGGGGCTCACCTGCCCCGACGGTAGCGGCCGCGAGCGGGTGCGGGCCACCTGGGCGTCAAATTCGCGGTCGTTGTAGTCATTCCAGGTGCAGCCCGCGCCTCGCATCAAGATCGCGCCCACCAGACATCCCAGGGCGATCCAGACCTCCGTCCAGCCGAAACGGCCGTTGGAGGCCGCGGCAAGGAATAGTCCCCACCAACAGGGCAGCAGCAGAAGAGAGACCGGGCTCAGCCGGTCCGCGCGAGATAAGCGCAAGTAAGGACGGGAAAATTCCGGGGCGAAGCGGTCAACCCAGTTGCCGTGCTCCGCATCCGCGACCGCGCCGTCTGGTGCTATTCTCGTCTCGGGCATAGGCTCTGGCCATGTCACGGATCAGGCTTCATGTAGACCACCCATTGGGCCAAGGGCAAATGGTTCCTCTCAGTCGGGATCAAGCGCACTACCTGGGCCATGTCATGCGCCAACGCACCGGCAGTAAGGTACTCGTTTTCAATGGATTAGATGGGGAGTGGCGCGCGGAGATCTCCGAACTCGGCAAACGCGGAGGAACCCTTGTCGCCGAGGACCGGACAGCGCCCCAACGCGACCCGCCAGATCTCTGGCTTCTGTTCGCACCGATTAAGAAGGCCCGCACAGATTTCATCGTTGAGAAAGCCGCCGAGCTCGGCACACGGCGTGCACAGCCTGTACACACCCTGTACACCAACGCGGAGCGGATCCGGCGCGACCGGCTCCAGGCCCATGCAATCGAGGCGGCCGAGCAATGCGGCGGCACCTTCGTCCCGGAGGTGGCCGAACTGCGAAAACTCGAGGCCGTTCTCGATGACTGGCCGACGGACCGCCAACTGCTTTTTTGCGACGAGGCGGCGGTGGACGAGCCGTTTGGCGGGCTTGGCGACCGACCACGGGGTCCTTGGGCGATCCTGATTGGCCCCGAGGGCGGGTTTGCGGAGGCTGAGCGGACCCGCCTAGCCGAGATGCCCCAGGCACACCGGATTTCCTTGGGGCCCAGGATCCTGCGCGCCGACACCGCCGCCGTGGCGGCCCTCACGCTCTGGCAAGCCGCGCTGGGCGATTGGAGCTAGCGACCTTGGCGAAACAACCACCGCGTCCTCGCGCGGATGGAGGAGCCAGTCCGGGTGCGTTGCCTATCGGCCTTGATCTAGGGCAATCAGAGCGCGGCGCGCCTCCCTGGGCCTCGAAGGTTACACGGCGAGAGGCAGCGCCATCTCGGTCCATTGTGTTTGGGTTGCCGGGACGCGAGCATCCACGCTAATTCACGCAGCCTTGCCCCGAAGTGCCGCCAGACCCAAGATCGTCAGCCGCGGACGCTCTGTCCCGCGCCATGCCGGTGACACAAGGGACGAACCGCGTTCGCCCGGAGCGGCTCCCGGCCGCTCTGACACCCCCGCCGAGACGGGTAGATCCGCCATCACGCTCCATCGCTGATTGTTGGGTCGCCTTGTCCTGGCACATCTTCAGCATTCCCGCCGCGCGCTGGCAGAATTTGAGTCTACAGAACGCTTAAGTCCGACGCGCATCGTTGTCGGGCGCCATGGAAGCCACGCATTCACGCCTAGTTGCCCGAGGTCTCGGCATGTCCTGTTCACATCTGACCACGGCCCCCCTTGGCGGGACGCTTGGAGCGTCTCCAAGACTTCGAGCCGATCCATGACGCGTTCCTCAGGGCACCGATAACCGGCGCCTTCCGCACCCGGTCATTTGGGTCCGCGACGCGCTTGCCGTTGATCCGTCTTGAGGCCATGGTTCGCGGCGGGTTTATCCCTGGATCCCGAGTTCGAGTGTATGCACCATGACCCCTGCGACCGAAGCGGATCGACCGTGGATAGAGGCGCGCCTCCAGGCGCGGCTATCCGGATCGATGTTCCCGCTCACCAATCTCCGCGAGCACGGCTGGGACAGCGGGGCCGCGCGGTCAATGCGGTTCTGGATTGATCGGAGGCGCGGCGCGGTGCTCGGGGTCTCGCGCGAGGGTATGCTGATGCCCCAGGTGCCCGATCGCGG